>NZ_JBTUOC010000067.1:0-17609 GCF_058345725.1 Simiduia sp.
GCCAGAAGCGGCAATGCGTGTCGGATTATTTCCGCGCACTTGTCAGCAATAACTGACAGGCCTAAAGGATTTTTTTTTAAACCCAAAATGAAAGGGGCCAGCAGTGCTGGCCCCTTAAAGCTTTTTCCCTAAGTGTTGGTCTTCGTCCCTAGTCCCTGACCTTTTATAGACCCCCATCCAAGGGGTTCTTCCCTTTGCCTTCGCTGGCGAGCAGTACTTCCTGTGGACTTCCTTGTTGATAGTTATTCTGCGACGCTTGCGGGTTTTCCACCAGTGGCAAAGGGAGGCATTGTCTGTAGGCAGATTGCGCTGTGGCTGTAAGCCTTGGCTTACGCCCCGTCAGCTGGCCAGATAACGGATGCACAAATGAAAAGACCAGCAAATGCTGGTCTTTGAATATTTTTCCCTAATTGTCGGTCTCTGATTAATCCTTAATCAACATCCTTGCATCATCGCGCGCGTCCTACGCTATCCTTGATGCCGTTTCCCTGACCGTAATTTTTAGTGGCCCTGTATTCCCGAGGGCGCTTCCCTTGACCTTCACTGGCCTCGTATGCATCCGTGCTGACTTCCTTGTATGTGTCCATTCTCTCTGAACGCCGACCGGGGGACTAGTGGCGTATGGCTGAACCTTTTGTAAGCCATATCGCACAAGCCCTAAGATTCTGGCGCGCTATGACCGTATTAGTGTGAGTTGTGTCACAGTTTTGGCGCTATTAGCCGGCCACCACGCAATTGCGGTTTTGGGATTTGGCCTGGTACAGCAGTCGATCGGCGCGATTGATCATTTGATCGAAGCGAATGTCGTCGGTATTGAGTGCCGTGACACCCAGGCTCAACGTGAACTGAATGGTTTGGCCCTCAAAATCCACATGGGCGGCTTCAATGCTGCTTCTGATGCGCTCGGCGGTTTGAGCGGCCCCCGCGCAGGCGGTTTCGGGGCAGCAGATAGCGAACTCCTCGCCCCCTAAGCGGGCCAAAATGTCGGATTCGCGCAGAGATTGCCGGCACACATCGGCGATAAGCTTTAATGCCAGATCGCCCATGGCGTGGCCGTAATTGTCGTTGATGGCTTTAAATTTGTCGGCATCGAGCATGATGACCGCCAGGGGGCGGTCGTGTCGCTTGGCTTTGGCGAACTCAACTTGGCACAGCTCGAAAAAATGGCGGCGGTTAAAACAGCGCGTGAGTGAATCGGTGGACGCCAGAGTGGCCAGGCGCTCGTTGGCCGCCGCTAGCTGCTCCTGGCTTTGTTTTAAGCGCACGGCCGAGCGCACGCGGGCTTCCAGGACTGGGTAGATAAACGGTTTGGAGATGAAGTCGTGGGCGCCAATGTCCAGGGCATCAATCACACTGTCGTCGCTGTCGTCCGCCGAGACCATGATCACGGGGACATTTTCAACCTCGGGTATGGACTTCAGCGCTTGCAGTGTTTCAATGCCGCTCAGGCCCGGCATCATCATATCCAACAGGATGACATCGGGTGCGAAGGCAGGTGCCTTATCTAAACATTCTTGACCGCTGGTGGCCGATGCCACATCGTGCCCGTCGTCTTCCAGGTTGTACCACAGTAACTTGATGTTGTCTTCGACGTCGTCAACGATGAATATTCTGGCCATGAACTGCTTTCTCTTGGTTTTACAGCAGTATAGACAGAATTCAGCGCTCGGTGATTAGTGCACGTGTGGTTGAGAATCGATGTCGGCGCTATCAAACTGTGCGCGGGGAATGTCTTCGATTTGGTAACGCAACCGATTGATCACTTTGCCCATAACTTCCAGTGTTTGGCTCAATTGATCCAGGCTGATAAGCAGGGCCTCTTGGGCGGGGTCTAGAGTATTGCGTCGATCGTGGCTCATGGGTCTCTCCAAGGTCTGGCAGTAGCGGCTACCGCAGGCAAGTGTTGACGAATGCGCTGGCGGCCAGGCCGCCAGCGAGCGACGCCTAAGCGTTATTCCCAGCTCAGTGCGCCACCGGTTTGGTATTCAATCACGCGAGTTTCAAAGAAGTTCTTTTCTTTGCGCAAATCCATAATTTCACTCATCCAAGGGAATGGATTTTGCGCGCCCGGAAACTGCTCTGGCAGCCCCAGCTGGGCCAAGCGGCGGTTGGCAATGAAGTGTAAATACTCTTCCATGGTGGCGGCATTCATACCCAGCACGCCGCGCGGCATGGAATCCCGGGCGTAGGCGATTTCCAGCTCGGTGCCTTCCAATACCATCTGAATAACTTCCTGTTTGAACTCGGCAGTCCACAGGTGTGGATTTTCCAGTTTGATCTGATTGATAACATCAATTCCGAAGTTCAGGTGCATCGACTCATCGCGCAGAATGTACTGAAACTGCTCGGAGACGCCGGTCATTTTATTGCGGCGGCCCATGGCCAAAATTTGGCTAAATCCGCAGTAGAAGAAAATGCCCTCGGTCACCACGTAAAAGGCAATCAGGTTGCGCAACAGCTCCTGGTCGGTCTCTGGGGTACCGGTGGTAAAGGTGGGGTCGGACAGCGATTTGGTGTGGTTCAGGCTCCAGACCGCCTTATTGGCCACAGAGGGTAGCTCGCGGTACATGTTAAAGACTTCGCCTTCGTCCATGCCCAAAGACTCAATGCAGTACTGGTAGGCGTGGGTGTGAATGGCCTCCTCAAAGGACTGGCGCAAAATGTACTGGCGGCACTCGGGGTTGGTGATTAACCGGTAGATAGCGAGCACTAGGTTGTTGGCTACCAGCGAGTCGGCGGTAGAGAAGTAACCTAATGAGCGCATCACGATGCGGCGCTCGTCTTCGGTGAGGCCGTCGGCGGATTTCCACAGCGCCACGTCGGCAGTCATGTTGATTTCCTGAGGCATCCAGTGGTTGGCGCAGCCATCCAGGTACTTTTGCCAAGCCCACTCGTACTTAAAGGGCACCAGTTGGTTCAGATCCGCGCGGCAGTTAATCATGCGCTTGTCGTCCACCTGCACGCGTTCGGCACCCAGCTCTAGGTCGGCAATACCGGCGGCTGTGTCTAGGTTGGCCACGGCGGCGCGGGCTTTGGCGACGGCGTCAGTGGCGGGTTCGGATGCGGCCGTTTGGGCCGCTACCGGCGCTGCCGGAGCACTGGGTTTGGCTGGTGCGGGGGCGGCGGCAGCGGCCGGTTGCGGTTCGGTGGGCTTGGTTGTGGTGGCTTCGTTTTCGTAGTCGTCCCAACTCAGCATGGTCAAAGGTCCTTAAACTGCGTAGTCAATATGGCTAATACATAGATAGATTCCCCACCGGCTAAGTGTGGGGCGTAAAGTGTTGCGGTATTCTTTCTTTGTGGTCATGGTCTGCTTACTCCCTGTTAGCTGACAAAACGTGCTGGCTGCTGTCGATGTTTAGTGTTTGGCCCAGTATTCTGGCGCCTTATGACAACGAGTTGCCATTCTGTCAGTTGCAGGTCCGGACGTCGACGCGCTGCCCGGCATTCACATTTGGCATATTGCGCCTTGCCAATGGTTGTAGTCGCTATTTTTACGCGTCTCTCGACGGCTTTCTTCGCGCTCAACGGGCCGCAAGGGGGCACTAAAAGGGCGTATTGGCTGTGCGCTTTGATGGGCTACATTTTAACGGCTGCCACAAGATATGCAAATTCTAATTAGCAATAACACAATATATGGTGGCGCTTGTGGATAACTTGTGGGTGGACTGTGAATCGTCTGCGCAACCACAGTCAGTGCGGGCCATGCAGCGGTGCAGGGGCTACTCCTAGACCAAAGGGCCGTGCTTTCGGGTGAGGAATTACTAACGTGTGGCGAATACCAGGGCCACTAAAAATGCATCCCCAGCTGCAGGCTGACGCCGTATTCGTCAAACCGCTCTGCGCGCGCCACGGCGATATCGAGGTGGCCAGACTGAAAACCGATGCCGAGCCCCAGAGATGGCAGTCTGCTGTGGTCGACGCGATTGACCCGATAGCCCGCTCGCAGTGCCGTTTCGCGCCAAATAAATACTTCGACGCCGATGCCCACATACTGCTTTTTGGGGTCGAATCCAAGGGGTTCATTGGCGGTGAGATCGAGGTCCAACCCCACATTAACATGTGTACCCCGGTAGCCCAGGCCAGCACGAGCTATGGGATTAAAATCCTGGACGCTGCCCAGCACTGAGGTGAGGCTAAAAGGTACTGCATTGCGAACCACTGCCCCAACATTCCAGTGTTCTGTCAGGCGCCAGTCCAGGCCAATATCGACATTGGCGCGTCGATATTGCGAGCGGTTTTCAGCCAGGCGGTAGTCTTCAAAAGCAATGTCAGTGACAGGCGCGCTAAAATCTATGAGCGTAATATCCAGCTGTTTGAGATTGACACCCAGACTGAGGCGGTCGGGCACCAGTTGCCAGGCGCCTCCGAGTGCAGTCTCCTGAATTTCGGCGCCGGAGACAGCCACAATGGACTCAAAGTTTTCCGGTGCCTGGTAGCGTAGGAAACTGCGTAGGTCAATATCGCCAAGGCCTAGGTCACTCAGTGGCACGCCGTCGTTTTGAGCCGCAAGTGCCAGCGCCAGTCCCTCTACATCGATGTAGGACAGAAGGGTGTGAATACTAGGTTCTGTGGTTTCATAGGCCTGAATCAGATTGGCGACACCCGGGATATCGCGGTAGTTTGACAGCTCGGGCGACAGGGTGCCCGCCTGTACCGATTGGGTAACTAGCGTTTCTATACGTTCAAAATCAATGGCTTGTACCAGAGCCTCTAAGTTATCGCTAAAGGCGAGAACGTCGGCCGCCGCCCGCGTGACGTCGATCAATTGGCGCATGCGTGCCGCATCTATCTCCGCCAGTTCAAACTGCCCGCCCAAAATGGTGTAGCGCCTGACAAATACACCCGCGCCCCAGCCCTCATCTGCATAGCCCAAGCTAAAGCCACCTGCGGCGGCAGCGCGTACGGGTCGATCAGAGAGCCCTTCAATGGCCGTCAATAGTTCGTCGCCAGATTGCGCCAGTTGCCTGAGTTGCGGGGCGTTTAGCTGGCCGTCTTGCATGGCGCTGCGCGCCGAGAGTAATAGCTCGTCCAAGGCCGCTTCGGGATAGTCTGTTTGAAATTGGTCAACACGATCTAGAAAGTCGTCGCGGTCGATCAAGCGTGCGCCTGCAAAGAGGTGTGCAAAAGTACCGTCTAAATGTTTGGCGTTCGCTTGTGCAAGCAGGCTGGGGTTGAATAAAGCCGCGTTGGCAGGTCGCCCAGTTGCGACGCCCACGCCACCCATGGCCATGGTGCGCGCGTCAAAAGAGATAAAAGTGGTGGCTTGGCTTAAGGGAAGGTGGGCAGCGCTCAGGACACAGCCGAGCAGTAGGCGGAGGGAAAATTTCATTGGGGAATTATAGCCGACACCCTGAGGTGCCGGCAGCGGTGCTATGGGATTTATTGCGGTGCGTCGGGTTGGCGCTCGGGCAGCGCGTCGGCGAAAGCCGGCTGCTGATTGCAGTAATCGGTAATACGATTAATCAGCGGAAATGCACTCAGGTCCACCTTGAAGCGCCGGGCGTTGTACACCTGTGGGACCAAGCATACGTCGGCCAGGCTTGGCGAGTCGCCAAAGCAATAGTTGCCTGCATGTTGCTGCAGGTTTGTCTCTAGCCCAGCAAAACCGGTTTGAATCCAGTGAGCGTACCAGGCATTTTTCTGCGTTTCGCTAACGCCCAGTTCACCGGTCAAATACTTGAGCACGCGCAAGTTGTTCAGCGGGTGAATATCGCAAGCTAGTGACTGGGCAAAGGCGCGGATGTGCGCCTGTGCCCAGGCGTCGCCAGGCAGCAGCGCCGGTGTGGGGTGCTGGCTCTCCAGATATTCGATGATCGCCATCGACTGGGTCAGCAGCCCCTGCTCGGTGGCCAGCGCTGGAACCAGCCCCAGAGGATTGAGCGATCGATAGGCGGGCTGACTTTGCTCGCCATTGATCAGCGACACGGCCACAGCGTCGGCCTGCAAACCTTTCAGGTTGAGCGCAATGCGCACGCGATAGGCCGCCGACGAGCGAAAGTAGCCGTAGAGCGTCATGGTGTTGTCCATATGCTGTTACTCCGCGCTCTGTTAGCCCTGTTTAACCAGCGTCTGCTCGATGGCCCCAAAAATGGACTCGCCTTGTTTATTGAGCATTTCAATTTTGACTTTATCGCCAAATTTCATGAACTGGGTGCTTGGCTTGCCGTCGCGAATGGTTTCAATCATGCGAATTTCCGCAATGCACGAATAGCCCACGCCGCCTTCGTCGATGGCCGTACCGTGGCCGGTGCCCTGCTTGTTCGACACGGTGCCCGAGCCAATGATGGCGCCGGCGCCCATATTGCGAGACTTGGTGACATGGGCAATCAGCTGGCCGAAGTGAAAGGTCATGTCGGTACCTGCATCGGGTTTGCCGAAGGGCTTGTCGTTGAGGTAGGACAGCAGAGGTAGCGACACTTTACTGCCATCCCAGGCATCGCCGAGCTCGTCGGGGGTGACGGCCACGGGCGAAAAGGCCGAGGCGGGTTTGGATTGAAAAAAGCCAAAACCCTTGGCCAGTTCGCCGGGGATGAGCCCGCGCAGCGAGACGTCGTTCACCAGCATTAACAATTTGATGTGTTGCTTGGCTTGTTCGGCGTCGGTGCTCATGGGGACGTCATCGGTAATGATGGCAATTTCGCCTTCGAAATCTACGCCCCATTCGTCACTGGGCAAGGGGATGTCGTCGCGCGGACCAATAAAGTCATCTGAGCCGCCCTGGTACATGAGCGGGTCGGTCCAGAAGGTCTCGGGCATTTCCGCATTGCGGGCCTTGCGCACCAGTTCCACGTGGTTGACGTAGGCACTGCCGTCGGCCCATTGGTAGGCGCGCGGTAGCGGTGAATCACATTGGCTGGGGTCGAAGGCAAAGGTGCCTGCGGCGCGTCCGGCGTTCAGGTCGTTGTACAGAACCTGCAATTTGGGTTCGGTGTCTGCCCAGTTATCCAGGGCTGCCTGCAATGTGGGCACGATGTGAGTGGCCTTTACCGCTTTTTGTAAATCGCGGCTAACCAGGATGAGGGCGCCGTCGCGGCCGTGTTTCAAAGAAGCAAGTTTCATGGTGATAATCCCTGTTGGGCCAGCGAGCTGGCGTGTTCAATTATGGGCGAAAATGTTTTTTCAGCGAGTTCCAGCAATCGACATAATCGCGCTGGCGCGCCTCAGTTTCCATGGCAAAGCGCGTGGGCCGGAAGGCGTAACGCGATTCAAACATGAAGGCCAGCGTGTTGTCGTAGCGCTGGGGTTGGAGATCTGCGGTGCTGGCTTTTTCGAAAACCACCGCCTCGGGCCCATGCGGGCTCATGCAGTTGTGCAGGCTGGCACCGCCAGGCTCGAAACCCTTCTCCTTGGCATCGTAAACGCCGTGAATCAGGCCCATGAACTCGCTCATAATGTTGCGGTGGTACCAGGGGGGCCTAAAGGTATTTTCGGCCACCATCCAGCGCGGCGGAAAAATCACAAAGTCGCAGTTGGCCACTCCATGAGTGTCCGATGGCGACGTAAGCACCGTAAATATTGATGGATCTGGGTGGTCAAAGCTCACCGTGTTAATCACGTTAAAGCGCGCCAGGTCGTAGCAGTAGGGCGCAGAGTTTCCGGTCCAGGCCACCACATCCAGGGGGGAATGGCCCAAGCTCGCGCGAAAGAATTCGCCGCCGTATTTGCAGATTAATTCAAAGGCTCCCTCTCGGTCTTCATAGGCGGCCACCGGGTACTGAAAATCGCGATCGTTGGCATAGCCATTGGCGCCCACGGGCCCGCGTTCGGGCAACTCGAAACTGGCGCCGTAATTTTCACAGATATAGCCGCGTGCTGTGTCGTCGTGCAGTACTACGCGGAACTTCATACCGCGCGGTATGACGGCAATGTGTCCGGGCAGAACGTCCAATAACCCGCACTCGGTGTGCAGACGTAGACCGCCGGACTGAGGCACCAATAACAGCTCGCCGTCGGCATTGTAAAAAAAGCGATCGGTCATAGATTGGTTGGCCAGGTACATGTGAACCCCTAAGCCAATTTGGGTTTGGGCGTCGCCGTTGGCAGCTAGGGTAATCAAGCCGTCGATAAAATCTGTGGGCGCTTCCGGTAGGGGTAAGGGCGACCAGCGCAGCATATTGGGTACCGGTGGCTGCTCGGTTATGGGGCCGGTGCGCACCAGCCGGCTGGCCTGGGTATAGGGTTCGTAGTCACCTTGCAGTGCCGAGGGGCGAATGCGGTACAGCCACGTGCGTCGATTGCGCGCGCGCGGCGCTGTAAAAGCGGTGCTGGAAAATTGCTCAGCGTAGAGGCCGTAGGCCACCCGTTGGGGATTGAACTGTCCAACGGGCAGAGCTTGTGGCAAGGCCTCGGTTTCGTGTTCGTTGTCAAAGCCGGTCAGGTATTGCAGTGGTTCCATGGGATCGGGGCTCTGTCTGTCGGTATCGGTGCGCACAACTTAGTTACATTTGTAACCAATGTCAAATCCTAACCGTTGACAGCCCCGATCGCGTGTACCTGGGTGTTAGTTGCGCGCGGCGATTAGTCGTACGGGCGGGTGTTGCAATACCCAGAGGCCGGCAACGATCAATGCCATTCCCAGTGCATGCCAGAGGGTAAAGGCCTCGTCGAGCAGCGCTATGGCGAGCAAACTGGTAATCACTGGGCCGGCATTGCCCAGCAGGCTCACCTGTTCTGGACCGATGCGGCGCACCGCCTCGGTTGCCAGCAAGCCGGGTATAAAGGTTCCGAGCACGGCCAGCAGGGCGGCAATGACATAAACGGTATCTGGGAAGTGCTGCAGGCTTTGCAGCACAGCGCCGGCCGGAAGCCGTAGCCATTGGTGTATCAACATACACAGCGTGGAAAACAACATGACGATGGCGGCAAAGGGCAGCGAACCCATGCGTTGAATAGGCTCGCGGCTGAGCACCATGTAGGCGGCAAAAGTGACGGCGCTTGCCAGTACCAGCAGCGTGCCGAGGATGACATCATCGCCTAGCGCTGCTAGATCGGTGACAAACATCAGCGCCAGCCCCCCATAGGTCAAGCCCATGCACAGGTAGATGCCCGGCCCCGGCCGACGCCGATAGATGGCCCAGCTAAATAGCACGGTAAAAATAGGATAGGTAAACAGCAGCATGCGTTCTAGCTGTGCGGTTATGTACTCGAGCCCCAACATGTCCAACAGTCCGGCCACATAGGAGCCTAAAAAACCCAAGCCGCAGGCCAGGCCAATGTCGCCCAACCGAGCGCGACGGTAGCGCATCGCCCAAAGGCCCGCCATTAAAAACAGTGGCGCCGCCATAAGTAGGCGTAGCAACATGAGCGCGCTGGCGTCAATGCCGTAACCATAGGCCCATTTAATTAAAATGGGTTTGGCGGAAAAAAGTGTAATGGCCACTATTGCGAGTAGCGCTGCTTGCCTATCGGGTGGTGCAGGTGGGTTGTTCATCGCCGGTCAGTCCTTGAGTGAAAAAGGCTGCACGGGACGGAGGGTGGATTAAAGGAACGCAAATACACCGACTGACCCTGCAGCCGGTGTAAAAATACGAATACTTACGCCATTACACCCGCCACCGATCGCGTACGCCATAGGGCGACCGACAGTGAGTTGCGGTGTGTGGACAGGGCAAAAGCGCGCATGTGTATCTCCATGGATGAGCACCAACCATAAACCAGTGGCACAGTATTTGGCAACGGCGGCTAATGGATTTTTTTGCGTTAAATAATAAGGCGCACCCGGGTGCGCCTTATTGTCAGCGAAACATTAGGTTAGCAGTGGAACACTAAGGGGATTGGTTGAGAGCGGGATCATTAAAGATACCGTTATTGTCGACACCCAGCATGTACTTGGCCACGGCTAAGCGCAATTTAGGGTCGAGGTAATCTTGCGCGGGCATTTCTGGATAGTCTTCGCGCTTTTTCACCGGTTGCGCTATGTACTCGGCCAGGCCCTCTGGGTTGTCCATATAAAGCGCTTGAATGATTTGCACGGGCGGCCCGATCATCCGCACGTTGTACGCATGGCAACCGGTGCAAATACCGAAGTAGGCTAACTTGCCTTTTTCCGATTCGCTAAAGGGATGCGGCTCGGCCGGTTCAGGGAGTAGATAGGACACAGTAGCACTGGTGCTGCTAAAGTTGCAGGTGCCGTAATCGCCAATACCGAGTGCCACGTATTGCCCTCGATTGAGAATGCAGCTGTCTTTGCTGGTGCCGACGTTAATAATGTCGACATTGTCTTTCACAAAATTTGCCAACTTGTAAGCGGCGATCTCTTTAATGGGCTCGTGGCCGTTGCCAAACATCACGTTGTTCAAAATAGCCACTTGGTCGGAATTTGGATCGGACTCTGGGTCTAGGGTGATGTTGGCAAAACTGTGATGGTCGGTCACGACGATTCCGACGTTTTTATTATTGGTAATGATATTGCCTTCAATGGTGACCTGGTCGGCAGCCATGACAATGATGCCGGTGCCGGCCGGTACGCCGGCGACGATAGAGCCGGGGGCACCGAAGTTTGCATGGTTGTTATCATTGATAAAATTGTTGCGGATGATGACATCGTATGTGGTTTTGATGGGCAGGCCTGGGGTGATAAATGCCAGAATGCCACCGGTGTTATTGTAAACTTTATTGTTCTCTACGATCGCGTGCCGCGAGTTTTCTATCTCAATGCCCGCCACATTCTCGAAGACTTCGTTGTTGTTGACGTGAATGTTGTCGCACATGCCCACGTAAATGGCGGCGTCTTCAATACCGCTCAAGATATTGCGTTCAATGAGGCCATTCTTGCCGAGTTGAGGAAAAATGCCATAGACGCCAGTATCGATCACATGGTTGTTGCGAATCAGAAAACTATTGCCTGCCTGGCCCATGATGGCATTGCCCTTGTAATGGGTAATGCGGAAGTTTTCGACAGTAATATTATTGCCCGAGTAGAGCACGGCGTCGTTAAGTTTATGTTCGCCTTCGAGTACCGGCCATTTGCCCGCCTGAATCACCCCCGTGAGCCAAATATCGTCCTTGTCGATATACACCGTTTCTTTGTATTCGCCGGGAAAAACGCGAATGATGTCGCCGCTGCTGGCGCGCTTAACGGCGGCTTGGATCGATTCGCCGTTGTACACGTCGAGGGTTTGTCCGCTACCGGATGCGCCGACGGAGCTGTCCAGTGCGGCACCGGCTGCCAGGCCGGCACTGGCATTTTTGGCGTAGCGGTTGGCATCGCCAACCAGAGTTGCGCTGTTGTCGCGATTGAATTGATTGCCGAGCCAGGCGCCGGCGGCCAGTAAGCCAACCGCAGCAATGGTAGTGATAATTTTATTGCTCAATGTCCTTCTCCCTTTGTTGTTTTTGTGCGTAGCGGTGTCTCAAATCAGGCGGCAGTTGCCCGATAGGCATTAGTCCGGACGGCAACTGCGTAGGAATGGGCGGGGTAAATTGTTCGTCGGTAAGTGTGTGCATAAACGTCACGAGCGCATCCAACTCGGCGTCTGTAAGATTGGGCTCCCATATGTGCCAGTGCAATACTGTGGCCTGTTTTTGCGCATCGGTGAGTGCGTGACCTCGGCCTTGGGTGTAAAAGGCGGCGGCGTCGCGCAAGCTAGCCAGGGTGCCGTTGTGCATGTAGGGCGCAGTGCGGGCGATATTGCGCAGGCTGGGCACTTTGAAGCCGCCCCGCCAGGTGGGGTTATCAAAAATGGCGCCAGCGCCCAGGTCCCACTCGCCCGTCGCTGGGTCCGCCACGCCGATCACGGCAATCTGTTGGTTGGTAAACAGCGGTGGCGTGTGGCACTCGGCGCAGCGCGCCACAAAGGAGCGGAAGATATTGAGCCCGTGAATTTCAGCGTCCGTCAACGCCGCGTGGTGGCCGTGCGCGTACTGGTCGTAGCGGCTATTCAGTGAGATCAGCGATGTTTGAAAGGCCGCTAATGCGGTGTAAATCTGATCGAGGGTGATGGCGCTGTCGGGCTGTGCGAAGGCGGAATTAAACAGCTGGCGATAGCCGGCGTTGTCGTTCAGCCGATTCAATAAGCTGGCCGGCTGTGCCCCCATTTCCCGGGGTGAATAAAGGGGGCCCTGCATTTGCGCTTCCAGGCTGCTGGCGCGTGCATCCCAAAAAAAGCGGGTGAGAAACGCCATGTTCCAAAGGCTTGGCGCTGAGCGCTGACTGACGGCGCCATTGATGCCCTGCGCTAGCGCTAGGCCATCGGCAAAACCCAGCTCAGGATGGTGGCAACTAGCGCACGACAGCGATTGATCTTCCGACAGCAGTGGATCGAAAAACAGGTAGCGCCCCAGGTCTATTTGCTGGGGGCTAAAGCCGTCGCGGCGTTGAGGCAGGGCTGTTTTTAGGCCGCCCACACCTCGGTTGTACAGCGAGTTGTACTGGTCGTAGAGGCTGCGCAATAGGCAGCGGTTATCGTCAGTGCGTTCAAAGCCGGGTGGACACTGGTCGTTGAGCACAATGTCAGCCCGAACCCCCAGGGCGACCAGTAATAGCGCTAACAGGCCAAAATATCGGGTCACTTGGCCTCCGCACCGTTGAGGTAGCTCAACACATCTGCCAGCTCTCGATCATTGAGATGGCTGGCCATCATTTTCATTTGCCGCCCTAGCTTGTCCGCCGGGTGGCTACCGCGTAGACCCGACTGGAAGTGCGCAAACTGTCGCGCTAGGTAAGCATCGCCCACACCCACCAAGGCGGGCGCCTTCAGTGCGCTATTGCCCTGCCCGGCCGGGCCGTGGCAGGCGCCACACTTCATGTTGTACAGCTTGTATCCCGTCTCTGCATTGCCGGTCACGGTGGCTTGGGGCTGCACGCGCGGCAGCTGCGCCAGATAGCCACTGACGGCGTCTATATCCGCCTCGCTGGTTAGCGTCTGGGCCATGGCGCGCATTTGTAGGCCGAGGGTGTCGCCGCTGTCGGCGCCGCGCACACCGGCTTTAAAGTGTTTGAGTTGGCGCGCTAGGTAGTCGGCGGACTGGCCCGCGAGGGCGGGTGCCTGCAGTGTCGCGTTGCCTTGGCCGAGGTCGCCATGGCAAGCGGCGCAAGGCTGGTAGCGGGGTTCGGCCAGACTGGCGGATGCGATAAACAGCAGCAGAAGTGCGAGCGGGCGCATAGAGCTTGATCCTTTTTTTATTCTGGTTTGTGCAGATTTTCGGTCTGTACAAAAAGCATAGCTATTATTGTGTGGTACGTTGGTGCCACTTATGCTACCTGAATTATACGCCTGTCCAATGGAAAATATCGACCCCGTGAACCAGGTTGGCGTCTAAAATGTCTGTGTGACACCCGCTATTGTGCAATTGGCACCTTTTGCTGAGTGCTCAGTGGTACGCACATGTGGGTTGTTGCCAAGTCGATGGGCTTGCGATGCTTTCTTTGGCGAGGTGCGCTGTTATGTTGTCTTACTTGCCCAATCTGTTGGGAGCGCTCTGTTTAGGGCTGTCGACCGCCGTCGCGGCCCAGAAGGAAGCCACTGCGGCTCGGTTGGTGCTTGGGAGCGACCAATTTTGTCCCTATGTGTGTGCCGGCGGCAGCCAACCGGCGGGCTATCTGGTGGACTTTGCCCGCGCGGTGTTAGAGCCGGCAGGTTTTCACGTCGTTATCGATTTGCAGCCCTGGTCCAGAGCAATGCGCAACGTGGCGACCGGCCAGATGGACGGCCTGCTCGCAGTGAGCGAGTCGCGCTCACAGGGCCTGGTGCGCTCGCCCGCGCTGGGTGTCGACAGCGTTGGGTTTATGAGCGCCAAACCCTTGCAGCCGATTACGGCGGCCAACCTCTATCAGTTAAATGGCCTGCGGATTGCCCAGGTCGACCCTAAACTGACCGATCCAAACACACCCTTCGATCGCTATATCCACAGCCGAATGAGTCGCGACGATGGCACCATTGTTAGCGTTTCCAGTGACAACCCAGCGGCGCAAATGGTCAAAATGTTGCTCGCAGGCCGGGTGGATTTGGTGATTGATAATCCGGTGGTTCTGGCGTTTACGGCAAAGCAGTTAGAGGCACCGGAACTGCTGTTGTCGGGGCACTTTAATGCCAAGCCGCTGTATATCGCATTTCGCGACAACACCACTGGCGAGCGGGCAGCCGCTCTCCTTGCAGCCGCTTTGCCCCGTTGGCGAGCGGACGGACGCTGGGCGGCACTGTTGGCCCGTTACGGGCTAACGGAGACTTGGCCGCTACCCGACGACAGTTAAGGGCGCGAGTGGCCTGCGCGGGGGGCGGGCAGAAAAAAGCCCGAATTGTATCGGGCTTTGTGTGCAAGATTGCCGAACTTGCGAACTAGCGTTTAACGGCCAGCGCCAGCAGCTGCGCAATCATACGGCGCAGTGATTTGTGAGCCATTTCCAGCGCCATAATGTCTTCGCCCAGCAGCAACTGGTATTCCATAAACAGAATAACCCCATGAACAATGTGGGCATCAGCTTCGGGCTCTTTGGAACCCAGCACTTTGAAAAAATTCATAATGCTGGCAGTGATGTTCGCCTGTGGAATGCACGCGGTGCGAGCCAGTGCCGGGTTGCGCAGCGCCTCGGTTTTGAATGAATGCTCGATGACTCGGCGATCGCGGTCTTCAATTTGCGATTTGATGTGATTGACCATGGCGTTGGTCAGCGCCGTAACCAGCACTTCAAAAATCTGCGGATCGGCTAAATTGGCACCTTTCAGCTTATCGAGCGCTGCAAAACCGGTCTCTGCCAGCTCTTCAGTTTGTTTCAGGCTGTCTTGTGCGAACAGATTAAAGGCATCAGAAACAAGCTCTTGGATGTCTTTAAAGTAGTAGGTGGTTGCCGCAAGCGGCACATTGGCTTCTTTAGCTATTGCTCTGTGGCGAACTCCGCGAATTCCATCGCGGACAACGATTCGCAACGTGGCTTCGAGAATAGCGCGACGTCGTTCGCGGCTATCGGCTCGTTGAGCCTTTCTTCCCTGAAACTCAATTGCATCAGCTCTAGACGGACTTATTGCTGCAGTCATTCCCTTTCCCTCAAATAGTGGTGTTACCTTGGGCCCTCATCCTTACTTCGGAACTGATCAGTCACCGATGTGGGCCGCTTATTTGGGAAACTACGTTGGCTTCCCGATTTTTTTATGCTTTGGCATTGTAACCATAAATCGGGACTTGAAAAGGAGTAATAGCGATAAAATGCGAATCAGTCAGCTAATTGTGCCGGTGGTTCTGACTCTTTTGCTGCCTTTGGCAGTTGTTATTTTATTTTTGTCGCGTTTTTCTTTGACCTTTGTATCAATAATATTTTTTACCGCGATCAAAAATCCCACCACTAAAAATGCGCCGGGCGGCAGAATGGCCACCAGAAAACCGGAATAATTGTTCAACAATACAAGTGTCCAATCAGCAGCGCTTGCGCCGAAAAGCAAATCCATATTTGAAAAAAGTGTGCCCTGTCCCAGCAATTCCCGTACGGCGCCAATGGTTATTAATACCAATCCAAAGCCTGCGCCCATCATAAAACCATCGGCAATGGAGGGAATTATTTTTTGCTTAGAAGCAAACGCATCAGCGCGGCCCAAAATTGCGCAGTTAGTAACAATTAATGGAATAAAAATTCCCAGAATTTGATAGAGCTCGTAGGTGAATGCTTTCATTAGCATTTCGGTGCAAGTAGTGAAAGCAGCAATGATCATCACAAACACCGGCAGGCGCACCGCGTCGGATACGTGATTGCGAATCAGCGAAACGCAGGTGTTGGAACCCACCAGCACTAATAGGGTGGCCAGGCCGAGTCCGAGTGCGTTGACCACGGTGCCCGATACTGCCAGCAGTGGGCACAGGCCCAGGAGCTGTACCAGCGCGGGGTTGTTGGTCCACAAACCGTTGCGCGCAATTTCACTATAGTCCACAATTTTTTCGGGGCTTTTGCTTGGGGTGTCAGTCGCGACGGGCGTTGCAACGTCAGTGCTCATGGTTGAGTCTCTGTGCTTGCGTGAGTGGAAGGATGAAACAATGATTGGTGATTGTGCTCGACAAATTGCAAGGTGTTTTTCACTTGTTGGATCACGGCTCTCGGCGTAATGGTGGCACCGGTGAATTGATCAAAGGCGCCGCCGTCTTTTTTTACGGCCCATTGAGATTGGTTGTCTCGGGTGAGCTTGAGGCCGTTAAAACTTAACATCCAAGTGGATTTTTTCAGTTCAATTTTGTCGCCCAGTCCTGGCGTTTCCGTGTGAGTTAATACCCGCACGCCCGCCAAGGTTTTATCGCTATTGACGCCCACAATCATTTTGATTTTGCCGCTGTAGCCATCGGGCGCGGTAGTGGGAATAATAACGGCAACCACGGTTTCGCCCTGGCGGGCGCGGAAAATTTTTGCGTTGGCATCTGTGTGTAATTGCGCTTGCCAGTCGGTTGGAATCACCAGTGTGTCGTCTAGCATGTGGTTGTCGTGCGTGTGTGCGGGCAATATTTCCAGCAGGGCTTTTTGCGCCGCTGCTTGTTCTGCCTGCGCGATGGGCGCTTGCGTTAGTAGGTTGACCGTCGCTAGGGTGCTGGCAGTGAGCAGTGCAAAGCCACCGAGTAGCAGGCTGTTTTTACTGATGGATGTGGCCAGCATTATTCGCTTTTCTCCGTCGCTTTTCGGGGTTTGGCGTGTCCGTAGGTGCGCGGCACTGTGTAGTAATCGATGAAGGGTGCAGCGAAATTCATCAATAATACGGCGAAGGCAACGGCGTCGGGGTAGTTACCCCAGGTGCGAATGCAAAATACCAGCAGCCCCACGCCGGCGCCAAAGATTAGGCGCCCGCGATTGGAAGTGGCGCAAGTCACAGGATCGGTGACAATAAAAAATGCACCGAGCATGGTGCCACCCGACAGTAGATGTAGAAGCGGTGAGCCGGCCGAATTAGAGCTGCCGCCGTCATAAAAAAAGGCGGCCAGGAGCGCAAGTGTGGCGAGCATGGCTACGGGAGCATGCCAGGTAAACAAACGCTGCTGCAGCAAAAACAACCCGCCCAATAAAAAGCCCAGGTTCACCCATTCGTAGCCGGCGCCGGCCCATTGGCCAGCGGACAACAGCGGTGTTTGTTGGTACAGGTCCGTCAGCAATTGACCGCTGTTCTGGCGCAAAATATCGAGCGCAGTGGCGCCGGTGTAGCTGTCGGGTAAGCCGCCGCCGACAATGGCTTGCCAAGTCTCGCTCGCGCCCGGAGTGGCGCCCAATACTGCCGGCGTTAGCCACTGCGTCATCGGCACGGGAAAGGAAATCAGCAGTACCACATAACCCACCATGGCCGGGTTAAAGGGATTAAAGCCCAGACCGCCATAGAGGTGTTTGGCAACCACTATGGCGAACAATACGCCCACGAAGACTAGCCACCAGGGCGCCAGTGGCGGCAGTGCCAGCCCCAACAGCAGCCCCGTTACCAAGGCACTGCCGTCGCGCAGAAAAAATATAACTGGCCGCTTGCGCACCTTCAGCACCAGTGCCTCCAGCATCAGTGCGAACCCTATCGCCAATAGGACATTGATCAACGGGCCTGGGCCAAAAAACCACACCAGGGCGGCAAGTCCCGGCAGGGTTGCCAGGGCGACGGTGAGCATCACCTGGGTGGTGCGATTAGAACCGGTGGTGTGGGGCGAGCTAATGCGCATTAAGG
>NZ_JBTUOC010000068.1:0-15616 GCF_058345725.1 Simiduia sp.
CACGCATTGCTTGATTCAGCTGTTAAAGATCTCGGTTAGGCGCTCTGGGCCTCAACCGTGGGATGCGCATTTTACGCATCTCGCTTTGCCTGTCAATCACTTTTTTAAACTTCGTTCAAATCAGCGATCAACCGGCGGGACTTTGGAAATCAGGCACTTAGCTAAGCCAACACCTTGAACTTCAAACCCCCTCTCCTCCGTGCCGCCTTATCGGCGTTCCCCGTTGGAGAGGCGCGCATTCTACGGAAGTTTGCGCGCCTTGCAAGCACTTTTTGAAAATTAATTTTGAAACTTAACTTTCGCTTGCAACCCTTTGATTTCAAAGCGATCTTGCCGACCACCCTGCTTTCAACAGGGCGCGCATTATCGGGGAGACTTTATGAGATGTCAACTGGGGAAAACCACCGACAAACTATAGCCCAGACTTTAGATATTGCCAGTACTCAGCTATCCCGATCTCCAGCCGCAGCGCGCTGCGCGCTGCGGTACATCTGAAACTTACGCCACAACACCATCACCGGCCCAGAGGCGGCGTAGCCCGCGAAGATCGCCAACAAAATACGGGGGGGATCGATAGTGACTACGGCGAAAGCCAACACTATCGCCAACATGACAACAAACGGCACTCGCCCCTTGAAGTCCACTTCTTTAAAGCTGGTATAACGCACGTTGGAAACCATTAGTACGCCGGCAAAAGCCGTCACCAGCGCGCAAAACACCAGCAGGATTCCGTCGGGCGTCGACTCGGCACCCGCCCACACGGTACCGGCAACTAATGCGGCAGCGGCGGGCGATGCCAAGCCAATAAAGTAGCGTTTATCCACCACGCCAATCTGGGTATTGAAGCGCGCCAAGCGCAGCGCGCCGCCCGCGCAATAAGTAAACGCGGCGGCCCAACCGAACTTGCCGAGGTCCTGCAAGGCCCAACTGAACATCACCAGCGCCGGCGCAACACCAAAAGACACCATATCCGAGAGACTATCGTATTGCTCACCAAAGGCGCTGCTGGTATTGGTTAATCGCGCAACACGCCCGTCGAGCCCATCCAGCAGCATTGCCACAAATATGGCAATGGCCGCCGCCTCGAAGCTCTGGTTCATCCCTGAGATTATTGCGTAAAAACCCGAAAAGAGCGCGCCGGTCGTAAAAAGATTTGGCAGTAAATAGATGCCTTTATGGCGCACCTTTTTGCCATTTTCTTCCACCACTTCCACATGCTCATCTACCAGAGTGGTGGTCAGCGGCTCGGTGGCGCTCGACTCACAGGTGCCAGCTGGCTGAGCGTCAGTGCCACCGGATTGCTTTGAATTATCTGTCATATATTTCCCATTGTTTTACGCGCAACACTTCGAGTCTATCACCCGGAGCCTTAGTCACCAATTCGCCAACCGTTGGTAATTGGGTAGCGTCTATCGCGCCCGAAGCCACGCTTTGTCAGCCTTGGGCCGATAGGCGCCTGCCTGCGCTTGTATTCATTGAGATCCACCAGCCGCAGCACCTGTCGCACCTGAGCGGAATCAAACCCATCGGCCACAATTTGCTCTGCACTCCAATCTTGCTCCACATAGCGCTCAAGGATGGCGTCGAGCACATCGTAAGGCGGTAGACTGTCTTCATCTTTTTGATCGGGCCGCAACTCAGCGGAGGGCGGACGCTCGATCACACTGACGGGGATTACCTCTGACACCGTATTGCGGAACCGCGCCAATTCGAACACCACGGTTTTGGGTACATCTTTGAGCACATCAAAACCACCTGCCATATCCCCGTACAATGTAGAGTAACCCACGGCCAGTTCACTTTTGTTACCCGTGGTTAAGACGAGCAGCCCCTTCTTATTAGACAGTGCCATTAACAACACACCCCGGCAGCGAGCCTGGAGATTTTCTTCGGTGGCATCCAGAGCCAAGCCCTGAAACTCGCCTGCCAAGCCATCGGCGAACGCCGTGTAAATTGGTTCTATCCCTATCGAGCGGTAATTCACACCCATTCGGCGCGCCTGATCAGCCGCATCGGTCTGGCTGAGTTCAGAGGTGTAGCGAAACGGCATCATCACTGCACTGACGCTTTCGGCACCCAGTGCATCTACGGCAATCGCCAAGGTCAAGGCTGAATCTATGCCGCCCGACAGCCCCAGCACCACGCCTTTAAAACCGTTTTTGTTTACATAGTCACGCACCCCAAGCACAAGCGCCCGATAAACACTTTCCAACGACGGCAAGTCGGGTAACTGGGGGCCGGGCACCAGTTGCGGCACAGGGGCCAATGCCACATCTAGCGGATATAGCCCCGCCTCAAAGGCGGGTGCCTGCATGGCAAGTGTGCCATCGGCATTCACGGCCATCGAGTGGCCGTCAAACACTAACTCATCTTGCCCACCGACCTGGTTGACGTAGACCACGGGCATAGCGCCCTGCTTTGCACGCTCCGCCAGCAACTGGCGCCGCTCGGCCGTTTTGCCTCGATGGTAGGGCGACGCATTAATATTTAGCATCAATTGGGCACCAGCCGCCTTGGCCTGCAACATGGGCTCGGCCTGCCAAATATCTTCGCAGACCGTGATGGCCATTTTGGTACCAGCAAACTCGACGACGCAGGCCTGATTGCCCGGCAGGAAATACCGCTTTTCGTCAAAAACCTGGTAATTGGGCAAGCATTGCTTGGCGTACTCTGCCACCAACTTCCCGTTCCAGATGAACCCCGCCATATTGAATACACAACCGGCGACAACTTTGGGGTAGCCCACCAATAACGCTGCATTGAGCTTCGCATCACAAAGGCGGGTAATGGCGCGTTCAATTCGCCACTCCAGGCTCGG
Organism: Simiduia sp.; assembly: GCF_058345725.1. Taxonomy (NCBI): domain Bacteria; kingdom Pseudomonadati; phylum Pseudomonadota; class Gammaproteobacteria; order Cellvibrionales; family Cellvibrionaceae; genus Simiduia; species Simiduia sp. The sequence continues at coordinate 2,819 of NZ_JBTUOC010000068.1, forward strand.
ACGCAACAGCAGATCCTCGGGCGGATAACCCGTCAACATCAACTCGGGGAACATGACAAGGTTTGCACCTAAGTCCCGCTCGGCCTCTTGAGCGGCCTGAATGACGCTATCTGTGTTGCCGTCGATATCGCCAACCAACGGATTCAGCTGGGCCAGTACCAGCCTGATCGATTCAGTTTTCATAGCTTACAACCCAATTTCGGGGGCGCTATTGTCTTTGAAAGTGCATCTGAAAGCAAAGTACCCTCCCATAAAGAAGGCCCACAGCACGCTTCTCAGGCATCGCAACAAAGAGCGCCGCCCTACCGCACTGACTATTCGCCAACCTCACTAGGGCTAAGTACCTTAGTGGATGCCCCCGCCGGCCGCGACTGCGATATAGTAAGCGCCTGACTCACACTGAAGATAGCCATGACTACGAGCGAATCAACGCTGGCCCAGGATGAACTTCTTGGGCTAGAAAGCACACTGACGTTACTGCGCGTTTATAGCTACTACCGCGTCTTGCTGGGCAGCCTGCTGCTGTTTATGTTTCACGGAGGGATCACCCCTAAACTCCTGGGTAACAGCGCGCCAGACATCTTTTCTTATACTTGCATAACCTATACCGCTATCGGCATCTGGACACTGCTCTCACTTTGGCGCAAAAATTTCCAACCCACCCAGCGCCAACTGCTAGCCCAGCTCTGCATAGATGTATTGGCAATCACACTGCTTGTATACAGCAGTGGCAGCAATACGTCGGGCCTGGGCTACCTGCTTATCATTACCGTCGCTTACGGCGGCATTTTCCTGAATCAGCAACTCTCTTTATTACTGGCCTCTTTTGCAAGTATTGCCGCTATCGGTTCGGGTATTCTTGAGGCCGTAAGGCCACAGGGCGCCGACAAAAGCCTGTTTGCCGCAGGCGCACTAGGTATACTGCTATTTTTAACGGCATTACTTTTTCGCTATATCACGTTGCGACTGCAAACCAGCCAAGCAGAAGCGCGCAGCCAAGCCGCCTATGCGCAACACTTGCAATCGCTGGCGCAACAGGTGGTTGAGCGCATGAACACGGGAATTATTGCCGTCAATCGCGAACGCCGGCTCCTACTTGCGAATAACGCCGCGTATCGGCTATTAAGTAGACCAGCTACAGAACCCATAACCGCGCTACCGGCAGACATTGAGCAAATGCTGAACCACTGGGAGGCCAGTGGCGCAAGCAAACAACAGATTTACAAGCCCGAAGGCAGCAGTAAAGAAGTACGCGTAAGTTTTGCCGCGCTAAAGATTGATCAACAAAGTGACACGCTGATATTTCTTGAAGACAATCGACAACTGATTCAACAGGCACAGCAACTTAAACTAGCATCTCTGGGGCGATTGACGGCGAGCATTGCTCACGAGGTGCGCAATCCACTGGGCGCCATCAGCCATGCAGGTCAGCTCCTTGCCGAGGCGCCTAACCTGGACCCGGAAGATAAAAAATTGACCGCCATTATTGCCCGCCACTCAGAGCGGGTGAATGCCATTATCGAAAATGTGCTGCAACTGTCGCGTCGCCAGCAGGTAAAGGCAGAGACATTTAATCTCATTACTTGGGTGAATAACTTTGCCGAAGAGCTCAAACAGGCACCCGATGCAAACACCAGTGTGACGGTACACCACTACACCGACAACTTAATTGGCACTATGGATACCTCTCAATTACATCAAGTGATGACAAACATCTGCGACAACGGTTTACGCTACAGTAGACAGGCCACGGGCATATCGCACATCACCCTTGCCACCGGTATCGATGAGCGATTTGGTCTGCCATACATTGACGTTATCGACGAAGGCCCAGGCGTACCCGCCCAACTCTCTGCCCAACTTTTCGAGCCCTTCAATACCGACAATCCAAAAGGCACAGGGTTGGGACTGTATCTATCGAAAGAGCTTTGCGACGCCAATGAGGCCAGCCTAGAATACAAACCAACAGCCGACGGAAAAAGCTGCTTTCGCATCTGCTTAACTCATGAACAGCGAGTACTCAACTGATGACCAGCCACGCTCTCATTGTGGATGACGAACCCGACATCTTAGAACTGTTGAACATTACGCTGTCTCGCATGGGCGTTCAGTGCGACACCGCAGAAGATCTAACCACGGCCAAAGCTCAACTTGCTCAACGTAAATACGATATTTGCCTTACCGACATGCGCCTACCCGATGGCAATGGTATCGCCCTTGTAAAGTTAATCCAAGAAAAGTATGCCAATACCCCCGTGGCGGTCATCACCGCCCATGGTAATGTCGATACCGCCATCGAATCCATGAAAGCCGGCGCGTTCGACTTCTTATCCAAGCCCATAGACATCGACCGCCTACGCAAACTGGTCTCTATCGCCATAAAAGTTCCAGCAAAGGAAACACTTCCGGAAAACACCTTGCTAGTAGGTAAAACGGAAGCTATGGACCGCCTTAAGCAACAAATCAGGAAGCTCTCCCGCAGCCAGGCGCCGGTATTGATTACCGGTGAGTCTGGCTCTGGCAAGGAGTTAATCGCCCGCTCCATACATTTGCAGGGCCCTAGAGCAGAGGAACCCTTCATCGCCGTAAACTGTGGCGCCATCCCCAGAGAGCTTATGGAAAGTGAATTTTTCGGCCACAAAAAAGGCAGCTTTACCGGCGCAAACACCGACAAGTCCGGGCTTTTTCAGGCAGCCGAAAATGGCACTTTGTTTTTGGATGAGGTGGCAGACTTACCAATGGACATGCAAGTAAAATTACTTCGCGCTATTCAGGAAAAAGCCGTGCGACCCATTGGTACCCAACAAGAACTACCGACGAACGTCAGAATACTCAGCGCTACGCACAAAGACTTGCGCAATGAGATAAAAAATGGCAATTTCCGACAGGATTTGTATTACCGTATCAATGTTATCGAGCTATCCGCCCCAGCGCTGCGCGAGCGCAAAAAAGATATTCCTGTATTAGCCGAGGCTATATTGCGTCGCCTTGCCAGCGAGTACAAAACCGAGCCGGTGCAGCTATCAGCCGCGGCACTGAGCGATCTGATGGAATACACATTCCCGGGCAATGTAAGGGAGCTGGAAAACGTTTTGGAGCGCGCATTTACACTTTGCGAACACAACCTTATTCAAGCCGTGGATCTGCAATTACAGCAGCTAACCCGCAGCGAATCAGCAAGCAATTCCACCGAACTTCAAGGCCATGCGCTCGATGAACACCTCGCAGAAATTGAGCGAGATTTGATAGTAAATGCTCTTGAAAAAACTCGCTGGAACAGAACTGAGGCAGCCCGCATACTGGGCATCACTTTCCGCTCCCTGCGCTACAGATTGCGCAAGCTAGGCCTGGACAATTAACCTCAAACTTCAGCGTAAAGACTAATAAGTCGCTTGACTGCCAAAGAATCTGCCTCAGACGCATAGTTCATTTTTTGGTTTGATCGGCCCTTGAAAGCTAATACTTTTTAACTGTTTCAACCCCGATTTCTCGACATCGGCGTAGAGCTGCGACAGAATCAGCGACAGCCAGTAGACAACCAAGGATGGTGAGATGTCTGATAGCAGCAGGAACGCGCCGTGCAAACCCCAGGTGCTCGCGTATCAAAAAGCCTTTACCCTTATTGAATTACTCTTCACTGTTGGAATCGTCGCATTGCTTACACTGGGCGCAAGTGCGACCTTTTCCATGTTAAACACCCGGCATCTCACCAGCACCACCGAACAACTTATGCACTTTGTTCAAGCGGCTCGTCAACTTGCCATGTCCCATCGCAAACCGACGATCATTTGCCCCACAAGCAACCACTCAAGCTGCGCCAAACGATGGACGGCTGACGCCATTGCGTTTGTAGACCACGACAAAGACGGCACTTTGAGCGACGGCGATCATATATTGGTGCATTATCGGCCCTCTTCCAAATCCATTACATTGGATTGGCGCGCTTTTGGCAGAAAGGCCTCTATAGCGTTTACCCACGAAGGATTTACCGCCCATCAAAATGGGCGCTTTTATATCTGTATGCGCAAAGGAGATCAATCCGAGGAGAGGCAGGTGCTACTTCATAAAAGCGGCCGTACTCGGCAGGCAGCGCCCGCCGAATACCGACGATCTAGCTGTATTTAACGCCAACAGTAATCTGCATTGGCCGCGGGCGTGGCTTTTTTCTCGCCCGTGTTAGTAATGGAGATTGTTGTGCACTTAGGATCAGCCTGCACAGGTGTTGCCGTTAACTCGTAAGTACGGCAGCGAGTTGCTGCCGTTGGCCCACAGCCTGCTGGCTGCACCGTAACCGACATAGTATACATGCCTTCAGTGCTGGATAAGCTGTCCAAATTCAGACCACAGGCAGCACCAGTGCAACCACTTGGCCCCGTTAGCACAGAGGTGTAAGAAATATACTGGGTAAAAAAGCGTTCTTGCAAACTGGTCAATTGCATTAAGTAAGCCTTGCCATCGGCTCGCCTAGCGCGCTGAGTTTGTTCGTTGTATGCAGGAATCGCAATAGCAGCTAGTATTCCCACTATTGCTACAACCATAAGCAACTCGGTTAGAGTAAAGCCATTTTGTGCTTGCTGTCGGCAAAAACTTTTCACGTTAATCATCACCCCGCCTTACATTTATCGACGTACCCGGCGGCATCAGCTGAATGTGAGTGACTTGGTTGTAGCCATTCGCGCCTGGCGTAAAGCGGTAAGTCACAATATCCCCCGCCTTAAGCAAATAGCGATTACTGGCTTTACCCTTCACATCATAAACTTTTACATTCAAGGCCATTGGATAGGCAGCATCATCAATCACCACGCGCTTATAGTCATCGAGGATACCATCAACAACACCCAAGCTTTCAAACTCTTTAGCTGAAATGCCCACCGCCAAAAACAAACTCACAATCAAAATAGAGAATCGCTTCATGTGCTTGCTCCTTAGTGAATCACTGACCACGAGGTACGGCGAGACGGCTTGGCCTCACCTGTTTGCACCTGATAGCTATTGATCTGACCAAGCGAGTCAGCTGTAAACAGACGGCTTGAAATCTTACTTAAACCACCGGGAATTGCGCCCAAGCTTTTACCATTAACAATCGCATCATCAAAGATTTTATTGTTATCTAAATCCAACACAGCAAAGCTTGTTTTACCACCGGTCATTCGATCAACAAACATCAGGTAGCCTGTCCCCCCTGGTGAACATTGCGTGTTCTCTGGCACCAAGGTGGCATAGAACAGTACATCCCGATCGACCAGCATTTCGATAACCGTTCGCTCGCCCGAATCCGGAAAATCCTCATACCAGCCGTACTTAGAGGTGCTGTTGCCAGGAATATAATTGACAACATGACTGGTTAAATCGCGGGTATCGCCGGAATTAGTAATGGTTTGCTCCACCAACTTGGACCGTGGCTGCCCAATGTAGGCGGCACCTGCATCCCAAATACCGTAAGCCGACTGCGTGGAAGTGGTGAAGTTATCGTTTGTAGCAATATACTGCCCCGTACCGAAATACACCATCAGATTTGGCCAAGTTGCCGCGGTCCTGCGAGTGGGGTGCACGCCGATGACAGGCATACTAGTAATCGGCTGGCGCGTCGCAGGCGTACACACCTCTGCCGAACATGCTTGGAACAGCGGCACCGGCGTGCTACCTGACTTGTACTCGACATCCCAGTTATTGGTGTTGCTATCGCTTAGATCAAACACCCACAAATTACCGTGTAGATCTCCCGCATAGGCTCTATCGATACGCGCATCGCCCGTGTGATCCAATATGAACGGCGTAGAAAGGCCATTACAATCACTACTGGAATTCTCACAGTTCGAACTGCTGATAGATCCAGCGCCAGTGCTAATGACCTTATAACCAGAGCCATCGAGGTAAACGATAAATAACTTAGCTTTTCCGTCACCGGTTGGATCGCTGTTATATCCATTGCCAAATATAGCCGCCCACTTACCGTTATTCATACGTCCAATTTGCGGTTTGCTGAATGTGTAGCCCAAATCATTGTGAGTAAATTCAAATTTAACCACATCGTTGGCAAAGGCTTCCCTCAGCTTACCCGGATCGGTTACATCCAATACAAAAATGCCCTTTGCACCACCGCCCATTGCACCTACCAAATAGGTTTTCCAGGCACTGCCTATGTACACATCGGCAACAGTTGGTGATCCATCCACATAGGGTTGATGGCCGTAGTTTTGCTCAGCTAGGTAGTGCATGCCTTGTGAGTTATTGGCGGAATACACCAACCCAGGGATATAGGCAAACTCCTCCTCGCCGGTATTGCCGTTAAAGGCATGTAACATCCCATCATTAGCGCCCACGAATACTAAGGGCGTACGGCTCGCATTGTTTTTGACATAGGTGTCGTAACTATCTGCTGGCAACGACGATTCAATGGTGTCTGGATAACGTGCATTAGGTGCTCCAGAAAATGCAGGTGAAGAGCTAATGATATCACCCAGTCGCTTGCCAAACCGCGAACGAAATTGCCCTGCAGATACACCCTCATTTAAACTACTACCCCGGAAATATTCCACAATATTCGTCAAATACGCCTGGTTTTCAGCGCGCTGTGTTGCATTCAATGTCGTCAATGGATTGGGCGCATTCTTCATCAAATCCGCCAGCTGTGCTGCTTGAAGCTCTGTAGTCGCAGGCAGGGTGTAATTGCTAGGAGCCCTAAAGGCCACGCCGCGCGAGCCATTAAACGTCACAATCTCACGAGGCCGCAGTAACAAATTACGCGAATCCAAACGAGTGGCCGCAGACCACTGTTGTGCGCCAATTTCGCCCGGTGTTTCGCTGGTATCCGGGTCACCCGAGCCGTCATCTTTCAGCCCGTCTTCAATTTCAAATGCCAGTAGATCGCCATGCCAGCCACTCGAATCAAATTTTGCCTGGAAGGCGAAGGTACCCGCATCAACCCGTGTGGAGTTAAAACTCACGGCCGAGGAGGAGCCCTGACGCTCATCAATACTCAAAAAGGCACGCCCCAATGCAGCGATCAGCTCGTCGGTATTATTTGCGCTCAGGTATTCCCCGCGACCATTCCACGCGGCGTGCACCATGTCATCAACCGTGGTATTGGTGTTTGCAACTGGTTCCGTCCAAGGAAAACTGGCTGCCTCAGGGTCATCTGGTCCACCTCCAGGCCCCGGGCCGGTGAGTGTGCCATTCACACCCAGCGCAACGGTGTAAGTCACCATATGCTGTGCGGTGTTGGGGTCGATAGTGCTGCCCGGTAACTTGTCCGCGTAGGTTGGTGCCAAATCCTTTTCGTAGTAGCGCATTGCAACGTCGGCCAGCGTATTGGAGTAATTGTCTCCGTAAACGCCCCCATCAAATGATGAGTTATTGTTGCCGTCTTCATTGCCCACGCCAGGACTACCACCGTTCCAATATCCATCTGACATTAGTACGGTGTAATTTTGTTGACACTCACCGCCATCTGCCACGCTATGGATTGGCGAGCTGGGCGAATTGATGCCAAAAAACCAATCGGAGGGCGTATCCGACTTGTCGAAGTACTTGCCCGCCTGGAGTAATCGAGTCCGCAGTGGCGTACCACCACTGGAGTTAATGCGGAACAAGTTTCGAAGTACGGTATTTTTACTCGTGCGCGCAGTGGTATTCACAGGCACCGTAATATCGTCCACGTCTTTAACTAAGGTGCCGACGCCATTGTTATTGTGCAAAGTCGCCAATCCAATCCGTGCTTTAGAGTTACTGATAATTTCAGACAGCGCTCGCTTAGAAACGTATTCACGCTTGCGGTAATAGGTATACCAATTGGCAAAGTTCTGTCTGTGGGCTGCAGTTAAAGTGCCAATATCTACGCGATCTGTATCGGCAATTCGGCACTCACCGTCTTGATAGCGGCCGTCGCCATTCGCGTCTACCCAGGGGTAATAGAAGCCGCCCCACGTATTAAAATCATCAGACAAATCCACCTTGCCTGTTTTAAAGTAGGGGTCGCTGTAGGCGTCGAAATAATTGCTGTTTGTAAAGGCGTCGCCATCTTCATCAACGCCCACCCAAGGCGTATAGGTACGAGCCGGGTTATAGGCCATGGCATTGTAGGCAACGCACCACTCTCGCTTCTCTTGATCAGAATCTGGGGTCCAATCTAGATAGCGGGTACCGGAATTATTCTCAGGTGTGTTGGATACCCCGTGCGCCGCAATCGCGTCATTCGTGAGCAGGTTTTCCCAATCCATTGAACCCGAATCATCCACGACCATCAGAATATTCGGCTGGACCTGGGTTGTCAGGTAAAGCGGTGTTTTTGATAGCTCACCGGGAGCGGCCAACACAGAGGCCGATGTGCCCACGGCGAGAAAACAGGCCAACACATGGTAAGCACCGTTACGCATTGCTGCTACACGCTTGTTCATACAACCAACCTCCTGACAATTGTCAGTGTTATTACTCTTCATATTCAAAAACGCCAGGGCCCTGGCCAGTCATAAAATGCGACTGCAATACCGAGTAGACGCTGGGATCGCGCCCCCAGCCAATGGCCGTGATTTTAAAGATGTGCGGCGCACCGCGCTCAATGGGCCCCGAGGGGCTCCACACAGGTGTACCACCTTGACTGCGACGGCCAACATATTCGATGGCATAACGCGGCCGAGTCGACACTACTTTGGTACTTAAATCCAGCACTTCTACACTATTAGTCCCCGTCCACGACTCCGGCTCGCTCACCGATTTGGTGCTGGGATTAAATTCAGCCTCCAATTTCGCAAGGTCGTTGATAAATAAAATACCCGGCACTGGGTAAGCGGCGTATAAGCCATCGGTTGTACCATCAAACTTAGCCAGCTGAGACGTGGCATTAATGTTAGCGGATAGATAGGCCTCGGCCGCACGCAATGCAGTTTCGGCAGCGTAGCGCGACAGTGCCCGCTGCTGACTATTGCTGGCCATTTTTTCTTGCAAGGTGCTGGACACCACCGATGACAAGCCAATCAAGCTCATTACCAGCAACAACACCATGGCAATGACCAAAACTGCACCGCCTTGGCGAGAGGGCAGTTGAGTAGTAATCTGCATCACAACGCTCCCGGCAGCTGATTTCTTAACATAATTGTTTTCGAAACGGTTTTTCGGGTTAACGGGCTACCGTCGTTAGTAGGCGCGTAGAGCACCGAATTAAGGGTGAGATTTAAAATGACACGATCGACGTCGTTCCAATCGGTAACACTGCTGGCATCACCGATAAATAATTTACCTGCAGCATCTAGCCATCCGTATTCTATCTGCAAATTTTCCACCCCTTCAGCCAGCTCTTCACCATTGCGCAGCAAAGCACAGTATTGGGGCGTTGCATCTGAACAAACCTCAGGTGCCGTAGCGGCAGCGCTGGTGCCCAATTTCCACTCTATAGCAGCAGAGGTTCCAGCGTATAAATAGGCAGGCGAACCGGTATCCATATTTAGCGCACCGTATACCCGCTGAAAGGCCGGCGAGGTATTTGACTGCCCCTCCGGCGAGGCAGTGACCGAGTTGTGTTCAATTAAACCGCCAGGCCCTGGCGTATTGGTAATCATAAAAACATCGGCGAACGAACAGTCGGTAATGAGTGCCACATCGTAGCGTTTTAACAGGCTATAACGCGGGTCGGCAGCATTGAGCGGAATAGAGGCAGTTTCATCGGACATGCCCCCTTCCAACAACGGAATCTGCGAAGCTGCACTGAAATAGCGGATAGTCAATTCGTCGCTGTTTCTAAGACCCGTGTTATCTTTGCCAGACAGAAAATTTTCAAAATCATAGTAACCGGCTTTGCGATCGGCCAGATGCACCTTAATCAGCGCATCGTCACCGGTGCCGCCCTCAAAGGGGATACAACCGACGTGGCCGGTTTGCGAAACATCCTCCTCAAGCACACCAAACAGATAACGCATGTTTTCCTGGATACGCGCCACACCCTCTTGCGAGCGCTGGGTCTGCGAGGCGGTAAAGTACAATTGCACCACGCCGGCCATAATAATCAAACTGATGGTGATGGAGACCATCAATTCAACCAGGGTCATACCCCGCTGTTGCATAGCGATTCTCACAACCTGAACTCCATTTGATAGCAGGTTAAGTCCACCTTGGGGTTGCCACCGCAGCCCAGATTAGAGGCGCCCGTGACATCGCGATCCCACATCACCAACACCGTATAAACGCCGCCGGCATAATTCACCGTCCCTCTGCCGCCGGGTAACCGGCTGGTTAGTTCTTCCCTCCAGGTGGCGGTATCCAGAGTCTTTTGCTGCGCAGCGGTGCATCCAGAGGTCGCGCAACTGGGCATAGTGACCGCAGTGTAAGTGTCTATGCCGTGATAATCGTCGTCATCGGTGGTGATCAATACATCGTTGTAAGCCAATATCCGGTCAACCATATTCACCGCCAGCACCTGAGCCTCAGAGGCAAAAACGGCGCTCTGGTTACTTCGGACGCTGCCAAGCTGCAGCGCCAACGCACCCAATAATCCAATAGCTAACACAAATAGCGCCACCATCAGTTCGATCATGGTGGCACCGGCCTGATGCCTAGCTTGGCTCATGAACACACCTCTTCTTTCTTAGCGATGGAGACGCTGCCAGATGGCGCGACCGTCAGGGTACTCACTGTGCGCGCTTTTGGAGTGCAGATTTTTAATGAGGTGCTGCTACCTGCAATGCGCTCACCGCGGCCATTAAAGCCTAGATAGCTGGCGCCAGCGGTTAGCTTGGTGGCATCTTTCATCCCTTGGTCATAGCGGAGAATACAATCCTCCGTTGCCGCGCACGCTTTAGTACCCAAATTGACAGTCTGGTCACTATTCAAATCGCGAAACACTATCCAGCCTCCTGCCCAATCGGTGGAAGCCAAGCAGTTTTCACCGTCATTCGACGGACAGACCACGACGTTTTTTCCTCGAGTAATGGCCTCGGAACGCGCCAATGCTAGTGCGCCGTTAAACCGAGTTATATCTGAATCCAAAGAGCGCTCTACGAGAAAGCTACCAAGCATTGGAATTCCTGCACCCACTAAGATGGCAGCCACCAAGAGGGTGATCATTAACTCAACAAGTGTAAATCCGACTATTTTGTTCATAGGATCATTTATACCAAAGGCAGGGGAAGTCCACCGTAGGGGGGCGATAGACGGAAAGGTATCGCGACCAGCGACTAAGCTAAGCACCTCACAGCCCAAAGACTGTGAAGCGCCTCACAAATCCTAGCGCAGCTCGCGAGGGAGCGAGAAGTTGATCGTTTCGAGAGCGCCAGCCATTTCGCTAGGCTGCTCAGCGCCCAGCTGCTCCAGATGCGCAATCACTGAGCGTACCAACACCTCGGGGGCAGAAGCGCCGGCTGTGACGCCGATAGCGCGCTTACCTGCAAGCCAGGCAGCATCAATATCTTTTTCAGAATCAATGAGGTATGCGCTGGCACCGCAGCGCTCGGCCAATTCGCGTAGTCGATTTGAGTTAGAGCTGTTCACAGAGCCCACCACCAGCACCAAATCACACTCTAAGGCGAGCTGCTTGACTGCATCTTGTCTGTTGGTCGTGGCGTAACAAATATCATCTTTGCGCGGCCCTTGAATATTGGGAAAACGGGCGCGCAGCGCGTCGATGACCAGGGAGGTGTCATCCATCGACAGGGTCGTTTGCGTCACGTAGGCCAGATTATCGGGATCTTGCACCTGTAGCGCCGCCACGTCTGCCTCATCTTCCACCAGGTAGATTCGACCGCCGTTGCCGCTATCGTATTGCCCCATGGTACCCTCAACCTCCGGGTGCCCCTGATGGCCGATCAGAATGCACTCTTTGCCCGCTCGAGAATAACGGGTGACCTCAATGTGAACTTTTGTCACCAGCGGGCAAGTTGCGTCAAACACCTTTAGTTGCCTGCCATCGGCTTCTTTGCGCACTGCCTGCGAAACCCCGTGGGCGCTGAAGATAACAATCGTGTCATCGGGCACCTCGTCCAATTCGTCGACAAAAACCGCGCCCCTTGCACGCAAATCGTCCACCACATATTTGTTGTGTACCACTTCGTGGCGGACGTAAATCGGGGCGCCGTAAACCTCCAAGGCCCGGTTCACAATATCGATTGCCCGATCGACGCCGGCACAAAACCCCCGAGGATTTGCCAGTTTGATCTGTGGCGCAGTCATTGGCCAGCCTCCAGCTGAGCGACGTGAACAACCTGAACGTCAAAAATAATTTCTTGGCCAGCCAGCGGATGATTAAAATCAACGGTGACTTCATCGTCGTCGAATGCGGTGATAACACCCGGCAGCTCTGCCTTTTGAGCATCGGCAAAGGATACCACCAAACCTTCTGCCAAATTCATATCAGCGGCAAACGTGGCGCGTGGCATCACCTGCACATTGTTTGGATTTGCCTGACCAAACCCCTGCTCCGGCTTGATAACAAAGGTTTCGCGTTGCCCTGCACTCATTCCCAACAGGCAACGCTCAAATCCTGGCAACAAACTGCCGTCGCCGAAATCAAATTGGGCGGGCGCGCCGTCGAAATTAGAATCTATCACGCTGCCGTCGCGTAGCTTCAGCGCGAAGTGAATGCTTAAACGGCTATTCTCACTTACCAACTGCACCATACTAATTACCCTGATTAACTTTTTCAGCCGGCTTACTACGCAGCATATCTATTATGAGCATGGCAACACCCAAGCAAATACCACTGTCGGCAATATTAAACGCGGGCCAATAGTGCGCCTCATAGTGCATAGAAATAAAGTCCACCACGTAGCCCAACTGTACTCGATCGATTAAATTGCCCACGGCCCCGCCGAG
>NZ_JBTUOC010000069.1:0-3951 GCF_058345725.1 Simiduia sp.
GAAGCAGAAGCAGAAGCAGAAGCAGAAGCAGAAGGGGGTGCGCCGGCTGTCCCCGAAACAGCCACGCAGGTTGTGCCGGACATCACTGCCACAACCGATGTGGACGCGGAAGAAATCGACCCGGAAATTTTCGAAATTTTCCTGGAAGAAGCCGATGAATTGCTGGAAGAAATTGATCACGCCATCAATGGCTGGTCCGACGATTGGAGCAACGGCGAACACCTCGAAGAGCTAAAACGCATCCTGCACACCCTCAAAGGGGGCGCGCGCCTTGCTGGCTTGATGGGCCTGGGCGATATTGCCCACGAATTCGAAACCTATTTAATCACCCGTGAAAATGAACGCGCCGAAGTGGACGCGGGCCTCTTTGACGTGATGCATCGCTATCAGGACTTGTTGCTCAGCGGTACCGAAAAAGTTCGTCAGGCGGTGCATAACTACGAGCCCGAAGGACTGGCCGAAGCCATGCGCGCGCTAGAAAAGTCTGCGCAAGCGGGGCTGAGTGCCGTCGAGGACGCCAATGAAGTACAGGCCGAGCACGAAGCGCAAGTGGAGAGCGATGCGCAGGCCGCGCGCGATCGGCAGGCGGAGGCCGGCGATGAGCCCGAGCCTGCGGCCAACGATAGTGCAAAAACTGCAGCCAGCCTTGTGCCATCGGTTAAACCACTTACCTCTGCCGATGTTATTCCCTTTAATCCGCGCGCGCCGGCGCCCTCGGTGGCCGGCAAGTCGGTCGGCGAACAACCCAAGCGCCCAGCGGCGCAGCTGGCAGTCAAGCGCAACCAGCCGCAAGAAGTTATTAAAATTTCTGCCGATTTAATGGAAGAGCTGGTAAACCTTGCGGGTGAAACCTCTATTTCGCGGGGCCGAATGGAGGAACAGGTCAGCGAAATTGGCTTTGCCATCGACGAAATGGAAGCCACCATTAATCGTTTGCAGGAACAGTTGCGCCGGTTGGATATTGAAACCGAAGCACAGATTATTTTCCGCCAGGAGCAGTTGGCGGAAACGGAAGATTTCGACCCGCTGGAGATGGACCGCTACTCCCAGCTGCAGCAGTTGTCGCGCTCGCTCATCGAGTCGGCGTCGGATTTGCTCGACTTGAAGAGTACGCTCACCGATAAAACCCGCGATGCGGAAACTCTGTTGCTGCAACAGTCGCGCATTAACACCGATCTGCAGGAAGGCTTAATGCGCTCGCGCATGGTGCCCTTTTCGCGCTTGGTGCCGCGGCTACGCCGCATCGTGCGCCAAGTGGCCGGCGAACTGGATCGGCAAGTAGCTTTCGAGCTAGACAATGCCGAAGGCGAGATGGATCGCTCGGTACTCGAGCGCATGGTTGCGCCCTTAGAGCATATGCTGCGCAATGCGGTGGATCACGGCATTGAAGATGCTGCCACGCGCAAGGCGGCCGGCAAGCCCGAAGAGGGCAAAATCGTATTGAGCCTGGGGCGCGAAGGTGGCGACGTGGTATTGCGACTGGCCGATGATGGTCGGGGTATCAACTTGGAGCGCGTCAAAGCCAAGGCTATAGAGCGCGGCCTGATGGCCCCCGATGCGCGCCTGTCCGATCAGGAAATCATGCAGTTTATTTTATCGGCCGGCTTTTCAACGGCGGAAAAAGTTACGCAAATTTCCGGTCGCGGCGTGGGCATGGATGTGGTGCACTCGGAAATTAAACAGCTCGGCGGCGCGATGTTCATCGACTCGCGCTACGGCGAGGGCACCGAATTTATTATTCGCCTGCCGTTTACCGTGTCGGTTAACCGCGCGCTGATGGTGATGATCGGCGAGGACCGCTACGCGATTCCGCTCAACACCATTGAGGGTATTGTGCGCGTGAGCCCCTTTGAGTTAGAGCACTACTATCAGGACGTAGATGCGCGCTTTGAATATGCCGGTGAAAATTACCGCGTGCGCTATCTGGGTAACATGCTCAATAAAGAACTGCGTCCAAAGCTGGAAGGCCACGCCCTGCCACTGCCGGTAATTTTGGTGCGCAGCTCCGAGCACTCTGTGGCCCTGCAGGTGGATACGCTGATGGGCAGCCGGGAAATTGTGGTAAAAACACTGGGCCAACAGTTCAGCGCCGTACAAGGGTTATCCGGTGCCACGGTGATGGGTGACGGTAGCGTGGTCGTTATTCTCGATCTACACGCCATGATTCGTAAAGAAGCCGCACTTAGCTTGGGCCAGGCCCAATTGCTAGAGGCCCCAAGTGCCAGTGCCGAGGAAGACACCGCACGCCTGGTAATGGTGGTAGATGATTCGGTGACAGTGCGTAAAGTTACAACGCGCTTCTTGGAGCGCGAGGGCTATAACGTGATTACCGCCAAAGACGGTGCCGACGCGCTGCGTGTCCTGCAGGATGTCATCCCAGATGTGATGTTGCTGGATATTGAAATGCCGCGTATGGACGGCTTTGAAGTAGCTAAAAACGTGCGCTCCAGCAGCCGTTTGAAAGACATCCCCATTATTATGATCACCTCGCGCACAGGAGACAAACACCGCGAGCGCGCGTTGGGATTGGGGGTCAACAAATACATGGGCAAGCCCTATCAAGAGGATGCACTGCTGGCGAATATCCGGGAATTAAGTGGTGAAGATCAGCAGTAAAGCTGCGGATCTTCGGTCAGGGATGAGCGATTTTGACTGAATTACTGCGGGTGGGCTTACTGCTGGAAGACACCACCCAATTGCCCCACTACAAGGCGTTGCTTGCGCAAAACGATTGCCAACTGGCATGTCAGCTAGCCTGTGACGCCGTGGCACAGCTGGGCGATTGCACGGCAGATGCTTGGTTAATTGTGGCGGATGACGCCATTGACAACCCGGTATTCAGTCAGTGGCTGGCCGAGTTAGACGTGCCGGTTATATTTGAAGAGAGCGCCGCGCAATCCAGCGAGGGTTGGCAGCGTCGTTTGAGTGCGAAGTTGCAGCAGTTAGCGGGCGTCATTCGCCTGGGCCAGGGCCCGCTCGCGCCCAAAGAGGTGTGGGTGTTGGCGGCCTCTACCGGCGGGCCGGCGGCGGTAAAGTTGTTTTTACAAGCGCTACCCGCAGGCCTGGATGTGGCCTTTATCTATGCGCAACATATCGACGAGCGCTTTGATGTAACCCTCGCACAGGTAATTAGCAAAGGCTCTGCCTACCCTGCAGAGCTGGCGGGCCACGGCTCGCCCGTGGCGGCAAACAGTGTGCTGATTGTGCGCCCCGATCAGCGCGCCGTGCTCCAAGAAAACGGCACGCTGGTGGTCAGCAGTGAACCCTGGCCCGGGCCCTATAAGCCCGCGATTAATCAGGTGATTGCCAATGTGGCTTCGGTGTATGGCAATCGCTCGGGTGCCATTGTGTTTTCGGGCATGGGCGATGATGGTAAAGCCGCCGTGCGATTGATGAAGCAGCAGGGTGGATTGGTCTGGGCACAATCGCCGGCGTCTTGTACGGTGTCGAGTATGCCCGATGAAGTGATTGCCACCGGGGTGACAAGTTTCGTTGGAGAGCCCGCTGCGCTGGCCCAGGCATTGGCTGCGCACCTGGCGATAAAATAAACCGCTGCTGCTAGCAGTTGATAGAGTGAACTAATCAGGCAGGCCTATGAAAGCAAAAGCATCGCTCGAACAACAACCGGCTTTGGATATTCCCAGCCTCATCCTGCCCATGAGCGAGCACTCAATGTTGGCACCCACTGTGTCCATTGCCGAAATTGTGTCTTACGTCAGACCTACCCCCGTCGTCGATAGCCCCGATTGGCTGCTCGGTACGGTGGAGTGGCGCAAGCAGGCTGTGCCCTTGCTATCGTTGGAAGTGTTGCGTGGTGAAGCGGTGGGCGATATTGGCCCGCGCTCGCGCATTGCGGTGTTTAACAACACTGGCGTGAGCGAAGACCTGCCGTTTTTCGCGGTGCCTACCCAAGGCATTCCACGCTTAAGCCGGGTACAGGAAGCCTCCATA
>NZ_JBTUOC010000070.1:0-29274 GCF_058345725.1 Simiduia sp.
CTATCAGCCGATGAAAGTAAATACTGCACGCTGTTAACACCAAGGCGTGTAAGCATTGGCTTACACGATTGACGCGCGGGTCATTTATGCCGCCTCAAAGCACACTTCCAAGGTTGCGCTGCCGCACGGCGCCTGCAGCTCCTGCACCAATACGGGGCCTTTCACTGGGTGAATGATCTGATGGTTTAAGCCCGAAAGTGTGGTGGGGCGGGTCAAATTTAAGTCTATTCCGAGCTCCACCAGTAGCGGCTTGGCGGCGCCGGTGACCATATTGGTTATTTCGCCCACCAAATCGCACACTTCGGCATCTACCTGCGCGTGTTTTTCGCCCAGCATGCGGCTGAAAATTTCGAAAATCAGTTCTTGCGAAAAGCTGACGGCCAGGCTGCCCTTTACGCCCTTGCTATCTAACGCGATGATACCCGTCACTATGCCCTGTGCAGTGTGTGTATTTTTGATACCTTTGGCGCCAGGCTTTGACTCCAGCTGCGCCATGGTGAATAACACTTGGTGCAGGGCTTGATAAAAAGGGAGCAAGAGCGTGTCGTTCAGATAGGGGGTGCCGCCAAACTGCGTGGATATGGGTTTTAGTATAGATAGTGGTGCGTCTGGCTAAGGCGTCCCAAGTATGTAATTCTAAGAACATAATGTAATGTAAATGATGGGTTGATATTCCCGCCACTAAATGGAGAGCGTGATGCGTGCTATCGTAAAAAAGATTGTGGGGCAGAGTGTATTAGGGTTGATGTTGGCGAGTAGTGTACAGGCGGCAGACACTGCCCCGACTATTAGCGCGGTACCTGTCGCAGAGGGGCTGTATATGTTGGCAGGCCAGGGCGGCAATATGGGGTTGTCTGTGGGGGCTGACGGGGTGTTTCTCATCGACGATCAGTTCGCGCCCTTGACCGATGAAATCGTGGCCAGTATTGGCAAGTTGTCATCGGAGCCCGTTAAGTTTTTGATCAACACCCACTGGCATTATGATCACACGGGCGGCAACGAAAACTTCGGCAAGCGCAGCGCCATCATTGTGGCTCACAATAACGTGCGTACTCGCTTAGAAGCGGGTGGCGTAATTGAGGCATTCAAGAAAAGTGTGCCGCCAGCGAGCCCCGAAGCACTGCCCGTGATTACCTTTGAGCAGGCGATTACCTTTCACTTTAATGGCGACACCATCGATGTGACGCACCCATCGCCTGCACATACGGATGGCGATGCCATTATTTATTTCAAGAAGGCCAATGCGGTGCACATGGGCGATACTTATTTTAATGGCTTCTATCCATTTATCGACGCGAGCAGTGGCGGCAAAATGCTGGGTGTTATCAATGCAGTAGCCGATGTCCTGTCAAAAATAGACGATCAAACCCGTGTCATTCCAGGTCACGGAAAGCTCAGCAACAAGAAAGAATTAGCAGCGTATCACGCGATGTTAAAAACCGTTTATGCGAAAGTCTCTGCCTTGAAGCAAGCGGGCAAGAGCGCCGAGCAAGTGATTGCCGCAAAACCGAGCAGCCAGTTTGATGCGCAATGGGGTAATGGGTTTCTGACGCCAGACCAGTGGGTTGGCATTATTTACGAGGCCATATAATGAAAATTATTGAGGCCAAAACGGCGCCTAATGCCCGTAGGGTGCGTATTTTTTTAGCAGAAAAAGGTGTGCTTGATCAGGTGGCCTTTGAGCAGGTGGACATTCAGGCTGGAGCCAATTTATCCGCCGAATATCGCGCTAAAAACATGACCACCAAGGTGCCCACACTGGTGCTAGAGGACGGTACCTGTATTGGCGAGTCGGTGGCGATTTGCCGTTACTTTGAGGCGCTGCACCCAGAGCCTAGCTTAATGGGGCAGGGTGCATTGCTTCAGGCAAGTATTGAAATGTGGCAAAGACGCGCTGAATTTCACTTAATGTTGCCTGTGGGCATGTGCTTTCAGCACACCACGGGTTATTTTAAAGATCGCATGCTACCGGTGCCAGCCTACGGCGAAGAGTGCGGCCGGCAGGCACAATTATTTATGGCGCAGCTCGATGAGCACTTGCGCGATCACCGTTATCTTGCCGGCGAGCACTTTTCTATTGCTGATATTACGGCGTTGTGTGCGATTGATTTTGCACGGGTAGTGAAAATTCGTATCCAGGATGAGTGGGAGAATCTGCAGCGATGGTACAAGACGGTATCGACGCGCCCAAGCGCGGGCGTTTAACAGCGAGCTTTAGTTTGGTTGCAGGCTCGCATCGAGCGCCGACGCTATTGGCTGAAAGCTGCCTTGCTCGATAACGGAAAATGTGTGTTGTACTTGTGCTTTCAGCTCACCTTGTTCTGGCGGGATATCTTCAATAACCCGCCAGAGCAGGTTTTTTAGGTGGGCTAGTTGCGCGTCTACTTGATCGTACATGACGCTGGTCTCCAGCAGTTGGTGTATATCGTCGTCGGTTTCCCGCTGTATAATTTCTTCGAGCCAGGTTTCGTGTTCTTCCTGCATTAATCCCGAACGTACAATGGAAATGGCCAGTCTCCCGAGCATGGCGGCAATACTGCGGTTGAGAGGGTGCTTGGTTTTAGCGATGAGCTGGCGCGACAGGGTGCGCACCATGTCAAAATAGGGCTCCATGTGCCTGTGCCGTGATAGCAGTTGCGTTGCGCTGGCGTGTTCGGGCGGCGGTGAGCTGGGTTTTTGCGAGCGCTGAAACAAAATGGCAGTGGCTTTGTAAACTTGCTCAAAATGCAAGTTGTCGTTGAGCTTTAAGGCCGACAAAATCATGTTGTGGGTGTGCTCGCCATACTTTTTGTAGGCGTGGTAGGCCGTTACGATATCATCGGCAATGCCAATAATTTGCGAGGTGCGGCTGAGTTCATCGCCAAACTTTTGTTGCGGAAACCCGGTGCCATCGGTGCGTTCGTGGTGGTCCAGTACCGTAGTTCCCACTTCTTTAGGTAGCTCGGGTACCGAATCGATAAAGCGTTTGGCAATAATAGGGTGCGCCAGCAGCGAGTGCCACTCCTCTGCAGAAAAATCTCGGGTTTTGGTGGCGAGGTGATGCGGAATATACAAAAATCCGCAATCGTGCAGGAGCGCCGCCATAAATACCGTCTGCTGTTCGCGTTGTGACAACTGCATTTGCCTGGCGATCGCCAGGCCCGCCAGAGCGGTGAAAACACTGTTGTTGTAAATCTCGGGCAGGCGGGTAGCTAGGACGGTAATGTTTTGTTTAACCAGTGGAAACTTGCCGTAATAGGTACACAAGCTTTTGAGCGCTGTTTCGAATGACTCTCCGGTCATCACCTGGTGCAAGCCGGGCACGGTGGCGCCAAAGCTTTTTAAGTATTTAAACAGCTGCGAGGGGCCGTAAGTTTTTTCCAGCGCAATGCACTGCTCTATGGGCTTTATCAAGCGGTGCTTGACGATCATCTGCGCGCGACGCTCGGTCAGGTTTTCACCTTTTTTCAGGATTACAGCGCCCTGCTCGTTGCAGATATCCTCGCTCACTAAGACGTTTTGTGTTTCGTTTAGATCGGACAGGTGCTGGCAAAAGTGAGGGTTGCCATCCTGTTCACCTGCTGCCTGTATGGCCTGGCGTTCTAGCAGGTAGTGGTTAGCGTCATTCATGGTTTAGCTCTTCCCTGGGGGCGACCAATCTAGGAAAGTGTAGCAGGGCATCTACCCCGTGGAGCGCTAGGTGGGCAGTACTGGAGAATTTTTGATGGTTTGTAGGCTGAAGGTGGAAACGATATTTTTCACCCCGGGAAATTTCAGAATGCGTCGCATGCTGATGTCTGCAAAGTCGTCAATGTTGCGGGCCACAACGCGCAGTAGGAAATCGTAATCGCCGCTGGTGGCGTAGCACTCCATAATATGCCCCTCAGCTGCGACGGCCTCAAGAAACGCCTCAGTGTCTTCTTCGGAGCGCTGGTCCAGTGTGACTTGTACAAAGGCGGTGACGTCTAAGCCCAGTTTGCGCTGGTCAACGATGGCGGCGTAGCCGGAAATGACGCCAGCTTCCTCAAGCTGCTTTACGCGCCGAAAACAGGGCGATTCGGACAAGCCCACTTTCTGGGCCAGCTCTACATTACTGGCGCGACCGTTTTGCTGAAGTATTCTGAGGATGCGTCTTTCGCTGTCACTGAATTTCATGGGCTAATTCATCTGCCTTAGGACTGAGTTGGCAATAATAGCCCCAAAAAACACAAAAATCAGGTGGTGTTGCTGTGGGTCGCTAGGCTGGCGCTATATGTCCCAGCTGCTGGCGCGGTGTTCTTTAATGTGCACCCCAAAGCTGCCGTCTACATGGAGGTGTTTGATGAGGTAAGACTTGTCCAGTGTGCCGCGGGTGATATCGGAGAGATCCAGCAGTTTGTAGGCGCAGGGTTGCTTATCTTCATCGCGAACCCGAATGATTTTGGGCAGGTGTTGGGCGCCCTTATTTTTGGCCAGCACCAAACCTACCATGCCGTTTTCAAGTTCGACGATACTGCCCGGAGGATAGAGGCCAACGAATTGAATAAATTCGAGTGTCAGCTCTTCGTCAAACTGTTTGCCCCGATTCTCGTAGAGGATTTTCATAGCCTCGGTGACAGGGCGGGCATCGCTGTAACAGCGGTTGCTGGTGATGGCGTCATAGCTGTCGACAATGGAGATAATGCGCGCGTAGGACGAAATGTTTTCTCCTTTCGTGTGCAATGGGTAACCCGAGCCGTCGACGCGTTCGTGGTGGCCGTGTGCAGCTTCAATTACGGCTTTGGGTATTTGCGGCGTTTGTTGTAGCAGGTTGCGACCGTGCACGGCGTGGGTGGAAATTATTCTAAACTCTTTATCGGTTAGCTTGCCGGGTTTGTTCAAAATTTCCGGCGGCACCCGCATCTTGCCCACATCGTGTAACAAGCCCGCAAGCCCCACCAGGTAGAGCTCATCTTCTGTCAATTTCAGGTGCCGGCCGAAGGCTATGGCCAGGATACTGACATTCAGGCAGTGCTCTGCCGTGTATTCATCGCGGTTGCGAATTTTTGACATCCACAAGAGTGCATCAGGGTTGCGCAATATGCTTTGTACGCAATTGCGCACCGCGGTTTCCGCCTCGGGCAGCGAAACTGGTTTGCCCTGGGCGGCATTGTTGAGGATGTTAACGGCTGTGGCCTTGTTGGCGTGGTAGATCTTGCGGGCTTGCTCGTGCTCTTCTTCAGCGCTGAGCTGATTCTTGTAGTTTTTTTGATTTTTTTGTAGGCCGCTGTCGGGTGCCTCGCCCACGTCTGCCGGACGCACATCGAAGTCTTCGCTATGTTCAATGAACACGTATGTGCAGTGCTCGCGCAGCGCTTCGATTTCAGCATCGCTGGTAAGGGTGAATCCCTGCAGCAAAAAGGGCGTATCTAGCCAGTCGCAATCAAGCTCCGATACGTACATGCCAAGGCGCAAGTCGTCCACTCGGCATTTGATCGTTTTGAGGCTTTGGCTGGTGCTGCGCTTTGACGAGTCGTTCATCTGTTACAGAATTCTGCGTGACTGGATTGGAGTGCGCACGGGTTGTATTTCCCTTGTGCCCGCATGCCTTGGGCCAGGGTACAGCAGTCGCTCTGACTTGTAATAGGGGCGTTTCAGTACGACCGTGCGCCACTTCAGTCTAAGCGAGGAAGGCGCCAAGAGCCAGTGCAGAGCATGAATAAATAGCTAGCCCTGCACGGCCATGGTCGGCGCTACTCGTATTTGCACAAATAGGCAGTTTGCTCTGTGGTTTTAACGCCGAAGGATTGGTTGGCTTCCACGATAAAGGTTTCACCGGCGCTATAGGTATGCCAGTCATCTGCGCCCGGTAGCTTAACGGTAAGGGCGCCGCTGACCACGGTCATGTACTCGCGCTTGCTGGTGCCAAATTCGTACTCGCCCACGGCCATAACGCCGACTGTGGCGGGCAAGTCGGCTGTTTGAAAGGCAATAGAGGTAACATTGTTGTCAAAGTAGCTGTTGACATTAAACATGGTGGCGTCCTGTGATCTCTGTATTGTGATTATGGCCCGCAGGTCAACCTGGGGCTTACGCATAAAAAAACCCTGAATACGGGGTATTCAGGGTTTTTAAATTTGGCTCCGGTGGCTGGGATCGAACCAGCGACCAACGGATTAACAGTCCGCTGCTCTACCGCTGAGCTACACCGGAAAAGTCGCTTCCTCTGTGGAAGTGGCGCGTATCTTATTGTCAGAATTCAGAGTGGTCAAGGGATTTTTATAAAAAAATTCATGGGCTTACGCGATTTGTTTAGCGGGTGATCAGCTTGTTTGTTTGGTAGCCAGCAGGGCCATTGGCGCACCCAGTTTTGCAATATTTGGCTTGGCTCGCCACACTGTGCCTATGGATAGAAACACAGCAATAAAGTTGCCAGCGGCGGAAAACCCACTATTAACCGCCGTTGGGCGCTATGTTAGCGAGTGCCAGGCGCGGGGAGAGCCAGGCTTGTCGGAGGGCGAGCTGCTGGTTTGGCTGAGGGCTCAGGCGCTGGTGCCCGAAGCGTACTTGGCGCCCGATGCCTTGTACCGGGTGCACTTCTTGATGCGCAATGCGCTCTACCGATGGGCGCTCAACTGCAGCCAGTGGCAATGGCAGTTTTCGGCGCTGGGTGTCCGGTGGACGCAAGCGGTGCGCCCAGCTGAAGGTGATCAAACTTTGCCGGCTGAAGACCTGGCCGATTCGGCGCTCGCCAACTACTACCTGAATCTGGCCAATTTAAACCTCAGTGCCGAAGCAGTGGAGGCGCTGCTGGCGAGTTTTTGGCGTCAGTTTGAAGGCTATATTCAAGGGCAGGGAGAGCACTTGCAGGCGGCGTTAGCATTGCTGGAATTGGACAAGCTAACCGATTTCGACAGTTTAAAGCGCCAGTACCGGCGTAGAGCCATGGCGCTGCACCCAGATCGCGGCGGTTCGGACAGTGCCCTGCAGGCCCTCAATAGCGCCTTTGAGCTGGCTCGGCACCATTTGCCTGCCTCCGCAGGTTGAGTTCCGGCCTATTTTGACAGCGTCAATACTTTAAAACTGCCGTTATTGGCCATTACCTTGATTTGGCGAAAAAGGCTGAGCGCACGCTTTTCCAATCCAACGAACTGATTGACGACCACCAGTGCCTGGCCGCCGGGCGCGAGCCAGTGGTGCATGGCCTCTACAAATTTCTCGGTGATGTCGCCCGAAGGTGAAAAGCCCTGGTGGAATGGGGGGTTGCACAGCACCAAATCAACGGGCTCGCGCAAAGGTACGCCCAGCTTATCCAGGCCTCGGTCGCCGGCAAAGCAGTCGGCCCAGGCGCCGCAATTGTGCTGGACGGCGATCAGGGCGGCGGCACAGTTATCCGTGGCCAGCCAGTGGATGTCCGGCTGGGGCAGCAGTGCGCGTGCAGCGAGACTGATCAAGCCATAACCACAGCCCAGGTCTAAAATTCGCTTGGGCAATTGTGGGAGTTGCGCGGCCCAGTGCGGGATTTGCTCGATAAGAAACTGGCTGCCGTCGTCCACTTTTTGCCAGCCAAAGGTGCCGGGTTTGGCCTGTAAAGGGGCGTCTTGCCAATGGCAGGTTGTTCTTAGTGTTGGGTAGTCCTGGCAGTCGAGTTCTGGCGCCTGCGGGGAGGCTGAAGTCACTGCGGCCAGGTAGTGATTGCCGTGCTTTTTCAGGTGTTTGTTGCCAAACAGCGTGCCCGCGTGGTCGGCATAGCTTTTTATGCCTTCATTTTTTTGGCCAATTAGTATTAGTTGATCCCAGCGCGGGTGGCGAGCGGCCAGCTGGTTAAGCAGGTGGTGCACCACGGGGCGCTCTTTGGAGACGCGGTAAACCACGCGGCGGTAGTGTCTGGCATCCAGGGCCGCAGTTAAATCCCAGTCGCAAAACCAGCGCGCTTCGCTGGTGAGGTGTTGATACACATCCCAGCGGTTGGTTACGGCCGCTGCAGTGGGTGTGGCGATGGCCGCCAGGCCCTGGGTGTTTTCATCTGCCAGCCACAGGGTATCGGGCGCGGCCTGTGCCAGTTCGGCGAGCAGATGTTGTTCGGCATTGGCAAATTTCATGATCTATACGCTGGCAATTTCTTCGGGAGTTAGCGGCCGATATTGGCCTTCTGCTAGGTTGGGGTCTAGCTGAATGGTGCCGATGCGCTCGCGGTGCAGTGCGGTGACGCGGTTATTGACGGCGCCCAGCATGCGCTTTACCTGGTGGTAGCGCCCCTCGCTGATGGTCACTCGGCATTGTTGGTTGGGCAGCGCTACGACATGGGCCGGCCGCGTGGGGTGGGTCTCGTTGCGCAACATCAGGCCCGCTTCAAACTGCGCGGGCGCGCTCGCTGCCAGCGGCTCAGCCAGGCTGGCCAGGTAGGTTTTTTCGCAGGCGCGCTTCGGGCTGGTGACGCGGTGATTCCAGCGGCCGTCATCGGTGATAAGCAATAGCCCAGTTGTATCCAGATCCAGTCGACCAACGATTTGGAGGCCGTGTTTGTTAGGTTCGTCCAGTAAGTCCAGCACGGTAGGGTGGTGAGCGTCCTGGGTGGCGCACAAATAGCCCGCTGGCTTATGCAGCATGAAATAGCGGGCTCCTGGTTGTTTTAATTCGGTGCCATCCAATGCGACGCTGTCTTGCGCGCGCACGGGAAAGGCTGGGCTGCTTACGGGGTCGCCGTCAACAGTCACGCGTCCGGCCTTGATGGCGGCCTGCACAGCTTTGCGCGACAGGTCTGTGGCCTGACTTATCCAGCGGTCAATGCGCATGCGGCCCGGGCCTCGATGGATGATAAGGTGATAGATCCAGGTAGTAGGATGCGGCCAAGGCTTCGAATTGTGTGCGCGCAAGATCGGTCATGTAGGGGCGTTCTAAAGTTAATACTTGGTAGACGCCGCGTCGCAATAATTTTGGCCCCTCTGACTCTATGTCCACTGCGAGCGAGGTGCAGATAAATCCAATCCAGTTCGTGAGCACCAGCCAGGCGTTATAGCTTAAATCTCGTTGTACGTCTTCTGACGCGTTGATCAGCCCTGCGCTGGCAAGTGCTTTGTGCAGCAGTCTACTTTGTTCAAAAACTGAGTGGAAAGTGGCTTTGTGCAAGCGCGCCAGCAATGGGGATTCGGCCAGAATGTGTTCTGTATTGCGATAGAAAAATCGGTATTCCCACATGGCTTCAGTGAGTGCGCTCAGCAGTCGCGCCTTATCGGCGAGCGCAAAGTTGCCGCCTGTGGGCAGAGTCATAAGGGACAGGACGTGAGTTCGGTGGGCGCCGTAGAGCTCTTCGATGATCGCGTTCTTATTGCGAAAGTGGTAATAGAGGTTGCCCGGTGAGATGCCGAGCTCTGCGGCAATATGGTTGGTGGTCACCGTGCGCTCGCCCTGGCGGTTGAACAGCCTAAGGCTGGTCGTGAGAATGCGGTCGCGCGTATTCGACATGCGTGTAAGGGTCCTGTACAGATGCGGGCGATTATAGCTGCTTGTGTCCCTGCTTGACAGACTAGAGTAAAAGCTCTAAAAAGTGAATTGGCAGTAGTCCTGGGCCGATGCGCCCGCTGGTCTTTGTCCATCGTTTAAGTGAGTGGTTCCGTCAGTTAAGGCTATGGCGCGCAGTTCAGGCCCGCTCACTATTTATCATCGTTGCCCAGGAGGCCGCATGAATACCGCAACACAGGCGTTTAACGAAGGTGAGATAAGTTCCGAACAGCTGTCGGCGCTTTTGGGGCGCCAACGCGCGTCCTACCGGGCAAACCCTATGCCTTCGGCGCAGGAGCGCAGAGCAAAATTGCAGCGCCTGAAGGCCATGGTGCTAACCCATCAGGAGGCACTGCTTTCGGCTATGAGTGCCGACTTCTCGGCTCGCTCGCGTCACGAGATGTTGATGGCCGAAGTGCTGGGCTTGGTGGAGGCCGTGGGTTACCTCAGTAAGCGCGTCGCCAAATGGATGAAACCGGAGCGGCGCAGTTTGCCTTTGCACCTTCAACCGGGTAGGGCAAGTGTGGTTTATCAGCCACTGGGTGTCGTCGGCATTATGGTGCCGTTTAATTATCCATTACTGTTGGCCTTGGGGCCATTAGCGAGCGCATTGGCGGCAGGCAATCACGCCATGATCAAGATGCCGGAGGCTACACCGCGTACCTCTGCGCTCTTGGCAGAGATCATTGCCGACACCTTCGCGCCCGAGTGCGTAACGGTGATTAATGGCGGGCCGGCGGTGGCTGCGCAGTTTGCAGCATTGCCCTTTGATCATATTCTGTTTACCGGTGCGGGCAGCATTGGCAAGCAGGTGATGCGCGCTGCTGCGGACAATTTAACGCCTGTGACATTGGAGCTGGGCGGTAAGTCGCCAGTTATCATTGGCCCCGATTTCCCCTTGGAAGAAGCTGCGCGGCGGCTGTGTTATAGCAAGTCGGTAAACGCAGGCCAGACCTGTGTGGCACCGGATTACATTTTTGTGCCCGAGGGGAAGGTGGAGGCGTTTAAGGCGGCCTACAAAGCGGCTTTTCACCAGTTCTATCCGCGCGTGTCGGGCAACCCGGACTGCACCGCGGTGATCAGCGAGCGACACCAGCAGCGCTTAGCTGCCTGGGTTAAGGCGGCAGAGTCCGCCGGCGCACAGGTGGAGCCGGTGTCAGATGAGATTGTGGACGATGGCAGTCGGCGCCAAGTGCCTCTATTGGTCACCAACGTTAATCGCGACATGACGTTAATGCAGGAGGAAATTTTCGGTCCTGTGTTGCCGATTCTGCCTTACGGTGATTTGCAGCAAGCGATCGATTACGTGAACCAAGGCGAGCGACCGCTGGCTCTCTATTACTTCGGTTTTGATAAGCGCCAGCAGCAGCGGGTGTTGGAATTTACCCACAGCGGCGGGGTGGTATTTAACGAAACCATGCTGCATGTGGCGGTGGATGATTTGCCGTTTGGCGGTGTCGGAGCCTCGGGTATGGGGCACTACCACGGCAAGGAGGGTTTTATCACCTTCAGCAAACCCAAGGCGGTGCTCTACAAGACCAAGTTTAATGGTATGCAGCTGTTGTACCCGCCTTACGGAAACTTTGTGGATCGCGTTTTACGCTTTCTCGTGCGTTAGCCAGGCTGGGTCTAAAGTTTGTTGCCAGTCCTTCTCGTGCCAGGAAATTTGTTTAACCGCCTGCACAAATTTAGGCGCGGCGGGGCAGCGCAGTTGCAAGGGCGCTCCGGTCACCGGATGTGCGAGGTCCAATCCAACGGCGCTCAACAATAAGTGATCGGCGCCAAAGTGTTGGGCGAAAAAACGGTTGTGTGCACTTTTGCCGTGCTTGGCGTCGCCAATGATAGGGTGACCGGCGTGTTTCAAGTGGCGCCGGATTTGATGTTTGCGCCCGGTGTGGGGTTGGCACAGTACCAGCGAATAGCGGCTCATGGGGTAGCGGTCTACGGCGTAGGGTAGTTCGCACGTTGCCAGGCTGGTGAAGTCGGTAACGGCCGGCTGCGCGGCCTTGTCCTGCTGTTTATGTTTGTCGGCAATGCGATCCAGCTTTACTGACAGTGCATAGTCCAGACGCTGACTGGGCATGTGGCCGCGACAGAGGGCCAGGTACTGTTTCTCGATGGTTTTATCGTTAAATTTGTCACTCAGTGTACGGGCGACATCGCTGTTAAGCGCAAACACCAATAAGCCCGAAGTGGGTTTATCGAGTCGGTGGATTGGGTAGACGTGTTGTCCGCCCAGCTGATCGCGTAGCAGTTGCACGGCAAAGCGGGTTTCGCGGCGATCTATGGGGCTGCGATGCACTAACAGGCCTGAGGGCTTATTAATGACCACGAGAAATTCATCTTGATACACAATCGGCAAGGTTTCTTGCGGGGCATCGGGTGAATGGCCAAGTGAGGCGTTGGGCTCAGCGGGGTGTGTCACATGGGTTGCTCAATGGGGTGAATACAAGCTCGTAGCCAGGTTAGCCGAGGTGAGGTGAGTTGCTGCGCGCACGTGCGGTGCGCGCAGCCATTGGCAATTTAAATAGATTTTTCGCCAGAGTCGACAGACTGGTATATCAGAGTGTTGATGGTCATGGGGCCCACACCGCCCGGCACAGGCGTATAGGCGCTTACCCGCTCTTTTAGGGGCGTAAGTTCAATATCGCCCACGCCGCCCGGGTGGTAGCCGGCATCCACGACTACGGCGCCGTCTTTAATCCACTCGGCCTTAATAAATTCGGGTTTCCCTACGGCGCCGACAACTATGTCTGCCTGCTTAATATGTGCCGATAAATTTTGCGTACGCGAGTGGCAAATGGTCACAGTGGCGTTGGCGCCCAGTAGCATCATGGCCATGGGTTTGCCCAGAATTGGGCTGCGGCCCACGACTACTGCGTGTTTGCCCGCTATGTCGATGTTGTAGGCCTCCAGTAGGCGCATAATGCCCTTGGGTGTCGCGCAACCGTAGGCCGACTCCCCCATGCTCATGCGGCCAAAGCCCAAGCAGGTTACGCCATCCACGTCTTTTTCCAGAGCGATGGCATCAAAGCAAGCGCGTTCGTCAATTTGCGGTGGCACCGGGTGTTGCAGCAGTATGCCGTGCACATTCGGATTGGTATTAAGTTCGTCGATTTTGGCCAGCAGTTGCTCGGTGGTCGTCGAAGACGGCATTTCCACTCGAATAGACCCCATGCCAATACGCTCACAGGCGTTGCCCTTCATTTTGACGTAGGTTGCGCTGGCCGGGTCGTCGCCCACCAATATAGTGGCCAATATTGGCGTTTGCCCGCCACTTTTCGCCTTGAGCGCAGCGACGCGAGCGCTGAGTTCTTGTTCAGTTTTTTGAGCTAGGGCTTTACCGTCGAGGAGCAGGGCGGCCATGGGCGTACTTTCCTATAGTGTGTAATATCGTTTGCTGGGGCTAAATACCGTGAAATTGCGGCCTTCGTGCGCTAAAATCTGTCTAAGTGGTCAGTAATTGTCGGCAGTGGCCTGCGGGCGCGCATTGTCCCACAGCTCTGGGAGTGCGCCAATAGGCGTGGTATTCGGATTGAGGAGGTCTATTGCAGGGCGCACATCGAGTCGTGTGTGGTTAGGGCGCCTCTCTATAACGTTAGGGTCACGCAGCAGGGGTTTGGCGCGAGGGCGGCCGGTTTAAGTCTAGCTTGCCGCGCCCCTTGTGTTGCCTTTTTGGCGCGTTAGGTGCCTGGTGATTCTGCCTGCGCCGTCCTGGGAGAGGTGCGCAGCGTATTCGAACAGGCAAACCCAGTTTGCGGCTTTGAAAGTGGGTGGGTGAGCGAGAAAAGCCCTGTGTTTTCAATCACCTAGTCGCGGTAAAAAAGTGAATTTCTTTTGTTGACGCGGGTAGGGTGCATGGGTATGATGCGCACCACTTGAAACGGCAAGCTGCCGTGTTGGGTAAGTCGGAGTGTAGCGCAGTCTGGTAGCGCGCCTGGTTTGGGACCAGGATGTCGGGGGTTCGAATCCCTCCTCTCCGACCATTTTAAGCGTTTGTTGCACCGAGGTGTCGTTCACGCGCCCGTAGCTCAGTTGGATAGAGCAACGGCCTTCTAAGCCGTGGGTCGCAGGTTCGAATCCTGCCGGGCGCGCCATTCTTGGCTCCGGTAGCAAAACCTCAGGTACTAAATCAGTACAAAATCAGCTTCTGCCGAATTTGTTACCTACACTGATTTTGATTTCCAGTTCCTCGGGCTGGGAATAGCGACAAATCAGCACCTCTATGGTGGGCGTAGCTCAGTTGGTAGAGCCCTGGATTGTGATTCCAGTCGTCGGGGGTTCAAGTCCCCTCGTCCACCCCATTTTTACCTCTCTTTTTGTGTCTTTCCTACTGATTGCCCAGCGCGCTAGCGCAAGCTGTTTTATAAGGCGCCGTTGAAGTCCGATGCGACACCCGGTTCGCAACGTGTTGCTGATGGTTGGCGCTCTTCGTTCGTCTGTAGCAGTGACTTTCGCCGCCTGTGTAAGGAATAGCTATGATCGATTTTCGCTCAGATACCGT
The DNA here is from genome assembly GCF_058345725.1 of Simiduia sp. NCBI lineage: Bacteria > Pseudomonadati > Pseudomonadota > Gammaproteobacteria > Cellvibrionales > Cellvibrionaceae > Simiduia > Simiduia sp. The sequence continues at coordinate 13,943 of NZ_JBTUOC010000070.1, forward strand.
TACGCGGCCTTGCTCAGCCATGCGCAAAGCCATGGCAGAGGCCGAAGTGGGTGACGATGTTTTTGGCGATGATCCAACGGTAAATGCCCTAGAGGTTTGGGCGGCAGAGCGGCATGGGTTTGAGGCGGCGCTATTCACCTGCTCGGGCACCCAGGCTAATTTGCTGGGCATCTTGAGCCATTGCGAGCGGGGCGACGAGTATGTGTGCGGCCAGGAGGCGCACAACTACCGATATGAAGCCGGTGGTGCTGCGGTGCTTGGCTCGGTACAGCCGCAGCCGATTGAAAACCTACCAGACGGAACCTTGCCGCTGGACAAGCTTGCAAAAGCGATCAAGCCGGACGATAGCCACTTTGCACGTACTCGGCTAATCAGTCTCGAAAATACTATCGGTGGCAAAGTACTGCCCATGGATTATGTTGCCGCGGTGCGCGCGCTGGCTGACCAGCGAGGGATGCTATTGCACCTGGACGGCGCGCGCGCCTATAACGCCGCTGTGGCTCTGGGCGTGGATATTGCCGTCTTGGCTGCACCCTTCGACTCCATGACTGTGTGTCTTTCTAAGGGGCTGGGTGCGCCGGTTGGGTCGCTGTTAATGGGCAGTCGCGATTACATAGCCAAGGCTCGGCGATTGCGCAAAATGGTGGGCGGTGGCATGCGTCAGGCGGGCGTGCTGGCGGCAGCGGGGCACTACGCCCTGGAGCACAACGTAGCGCGTCTTGCGGAAGATCACGCTAATGCCCGCTACCTGGCCGAGCGGCTGCAGCAATTGCCCGGACTGGACACCGCCGCTTATCCAGTGCAGACGAATATTGTGTTCATGGACGTGGCCGACTCCTTGGATATGGCGGCTATTGCGGTTGCGCTAAACGAGCAGGGGATATTGATACTGCCCGGCTATCAGGGCATGCGACTGGTGACCCACAAGGACGTGGGCCGCGCCGATGTCGATCGCTTAATTACTGCTCTTTCGTCACTGTTGCTCAAGCAATGAATCCTGGTTGCTGGGCAGCCGAATTTTAAAGCGGCTGCCCTGGCCTGGCGTGGAGGTGACGTCGATGGTGCCGCCGTGGTGCTCGGTGATAATAAAGTAGGATACCGACAAGCCGAGGCCGGTGCCTTGACCTACATCCTTGGTGGTGAAAAAGGGCTCGAAGATATGACGGCGAATGGATTCCTGAATGCCGGGGCCGTTATCCGCCACTACAATGCACAGCCAATCGCTTTCCATGTGCGCGCTCAGGGTGATGGTGGGATTGAGCGGCACACCGTATTCACTGTGGTTTAGCGCCTGAAATGCATTGCGCAACAAATTCAAAATGACCTGTTGTATTTCAATGGCCGAGCAGCTCACCGGCGGCAAATTGTCGGCGTACTGTTTGATAATCATTGGCGGCTCGGTTTCTTCGCCTGTGTCTAGCTGCATGCTGTGAATGGCAAGGTCGAGGGAGTTGTCGAGTAGCTGAGGAATGTGCGTGGGCGCGTGATCGCGGTGTTGATTGCGGGAAAACTCCAACATGTTGCTAACGATACGCGCCGAGCGCTCACCGGCTTCGCGAATGTGGTGTAAAAATTTTGGGATTTCGCGGCTGTGCCAATAGCGCAGCAGTGCATCCAGATCTACGTTCAGTGCGCTGGCCTGGTCGCGATTCATGGCCAGATTAACATCCATGCGGCGGCAGATGTTTTGAACGTTGTTTAAAATGGCTGCCAGCGGGTTGTTGATTTCGTGCGCCATCCCCGCGGCCAGCTCGCCTAGCGACAGCATCTTCTCATTTTGAATCATCATGGTTTCCACGCGCACGCGCAGGGTGACATCGTCAATGCGAATGACGGCGCCGCCAAGTTCCAGTGCCATAAGTGGGTAAACAGTGATATCTGAATAGCGGCAATTACTGCCGCTGCCTTGTTGTATGTTTTCCAGCGTTTGCGGCACTTGGCTGTCGATTGCCATTTCAATGGTGTCAGTATTGATGGCAAGTTCTGGGTAAATTTCATCAATGGGACGCCCCAGGGCATTGGCGGAACTAATGCCGATTAACCGCTCGGCCGCCGCATTCCACAAGGTGACTAGCCCCTGGCGGCTGACGCCAATCAGTACCGAGGGCATGGAATTGATAATGGAGTGCAAGTAGTCTTGGGTTTCGCGCAGTAATTCCTCGGCAATTTCGTGCCGTGCGAGCGCATCTGAAAGTTGGTTGTTGGTATTGCGCAGCGATTCTGTGCGCTCTTCTATGCGCGCCTCCAAGCCCGCCTTGGCGGCCTCCAGATTGTTGCGTGCGCGCTTGTATTTAATGCGACTTTTTTGCAGCAGGGCAATCATCAGGGCCTGCAGGACGGAAAGGGAAAGTAAAATCCAAAAGCCGAGCGGTGTACTGTCTGGCGGGGAGGCCTGGGCCGCCGCAGGTACAGCCAGCAGCGCTGTGCAGAATCCGAGTGTGCGAGGGGCTGACAGGTGGTGCCGTGGCATAGCAATTAGGGCCCGGTTAGCGGAAAGGCCACATTGTAGCGATTTTTCTGGAGGCTGACAGTTGGTTAATACTTGGCCAAAAATCGCATTAAAATCAATTTGTTAGGTTTTTTTAGCAAAGTGATTGACACGCCCAGTTAAAACAGTAGAATGCGCGGCTCTGAACAACGGGTGGTTAGCTCAGTTGGTAGAGCGGCGCCCTTACAAGGCGTAGGTCACAGGTTCGACCCCTGTACCACCCACCATATTTGGTAGTGTTTAACACGTGTTAGGCACACCGACCCGGTTTAGCGGACCGGTAGTTCAGTTGGTTAGAATGCCGGCCTGTCACGCCGGAGGTCGCGGGTTCGAGTCCCGTCCGGTCCGCCACTAAATAAAACAGCCTCGACTTCGGTCGGGGCTTTTTTATGCCTGCGCAATAGAAGTTGGCCCGCCGCTCCAGCTGCAAGTGGGTAGTTTGCGAGGCCGCCCCCGTAAGATTGCCCTGCGACGCCTTTGTATCACCTATCAATCAGTTATGACTAGTCACTTGCTAATTGCGTAATTGCATACAAATGATACGTGTGGTGTGTCGCGCCGCGGTTATTGCGGTCTGCACTTGTCATGGCGTTGTCACGTGGAGGGACTAAGCTGTATTCAGATTCTTTAGAGCAAGGAGCATAAAAATGCAGGACTATGTAGAAGAACTCTTGGAGTTGGCCTCGGATGATGAGGTTGAAGATAGCTGGGTGACCGAGTCAATCGACATGTAGCCCGTCTCGTCAGTGGCCGATCGGTCATCAATCTGGCGAATCCGTCACACCCTGTCCCGCCGTTGTCGATCATACTTACAGCCTCTATAGTTGTTCAGAACATTTGCCGCTGCTATTACGGCGGGCGGCCGGGCTGTATAGCCTGCACGGGAACCCTGTTATGCCGTTTGACGCTAACGAATTGGCTGAAGCCATCTATGTCTTTGAAGGTAATCGCATCGTTCGGGAGATGCTCTATCCCGAGTTCGAGGCCATCTTAGACGGTTATGTCCCTATTCCCGAGTTTGCGAGCAGGCAAATTCGCGCAGTGTATGTGCGTATCAATAGTCATTTCTTTGTTAAATCTGCGGTTTTTTTTCTGATCGAGTTTGATACCGAAGGGTTTCCCGATCGCCGCTGGAATATTCCCTTGGCCCAACTAGCCGATTCGGGTACCAGTGGGCCGGATCTCGGCTCGGGCGCTATTCGTTTAGCCTGTGCCTCGCAATGCCCCATTGAATGGCATCAGCCGCGCCTGTGGGACCCGAGTGTGGCCACGGGCAAAAACAACTTTGCGCTGCTAAAGAAATATGTGAAGGCCAATAAGCTGGGCCTAATTTGGAAGCGTAGCGCCGATGTTGCTGCTCCGCCGCCGGCCACTGGCGTTGACACCGCCTCGGCTCGAGCGCTGAAAGCGAAATTTGAATCTGAAGCGCGCACCCATATGGCGCAGCTGTTGAAAGAGCAGCGCTTTAAAATGAGTGTGCAGCGCAACCAATTTCAACAACAGGTAGACGCGCTAAAGCAAGAGCACCAAGGGCGCTTGGCGCGCTATCAGGAGGCGCTGGTGGAGCGAGATGCGGCACTCGCGGAATTGCAGCAGATCAACGAGCAGCTCAAAGAAAAAATGGATGCCCAGGTCAGTAAGATGGCCGGTATCCGCGAGTACTTTGAGCATAAGCTCAAGTCCGCTCAGGCGGGTGAGCAAGAGAGCGTTCACTCGCTGCGCCAGCAGTATGAAATGGAGCTGCAGCTGAAGCTCGAAACCGCCACGGCCGATTTGGAAGATATGATTCAGATGCGCGATATGGAATTACTTTATCGCAATGAGCAAGAGGCGAGTCTGAATGAAGAGATTGCGCGCTTGCGGGCCGAAGTGCAAAGTCTAATGAGCAACAGCGGCGACGAAATTTTGCAGCGGCTGCAAGAGCACGGTATTAATTTCGTGGCGTATCAGCCTGGCGCCGGTCACATTACCATTCCCGTGGCAGAGCTGACCCAGTACACCGAGAACCCACAAGACTACGCGGCCAAAAAGTGTGGTCTAACGCCCAATCAGTACCGTACTTGGTTAAATCATTATCAAAATCCCAGTTGCTGCGCGTTAAAGGCCGACGGCAGTGTGTGTGGTGCGCACATTGAGCGGGTACATAATCCCAACGATTTCCACCCGGGTGAAAATGATCGGTGTGCGGAACATCGGGCGCCCGTGTCTCAAACCTTTGCCATTATGTCGTGATTACCGCGCAGCATCTTTCTTCGAGCAACCAGCTGCCCGCGCTGACGCAGATCGCCGCTGCGGTGCCCATTGAGCCATTGCCTTGGCAGGCGCTAGCTTCGTTGGGAATTCAATGCTGGCTGAGGCGCGATGATTGCCTACCGGCCTGGGGGCAGGGCAATAAATTCTACAAATTGTATTTTAATTTGCAGGCGGCGCCGGAATCGGCTGTGCTGATCAGTTTTGGTGGTGCTTTCTCGAATCATATTCATGCTCTGGCGTTGGCCGGACAGCATCTGGGGCGCAGTACCGTAGGCATTATCCGCGGCGAGCGTCCCGCGCGCATGAGCCCTACGCTGGTGGACGCCGAGCGCGCCGGCATGCGGCTGCACTTCGTGTCGCGTAAACAGTATCGGGCCTTTACGCAGGTGACGCCCGATGCCCCCTGGCGTCGAGCTATTGCCGAGTGGGCAGGTGAGCCAAATGCCTGGGTGATTCCCGAGGGGGGCAACAATGCGCTGGGCATACAGGGCTGCCGTGTACTGGGTCAAACCCTGGCGCCCTTTGTGGCACGGCAAGGTGTGGCGGAAGTGTTGTTGGCGACGGGCACCGGTGCCACGCTCGCTGGAGTCGCCCAGGGCTTGGCGAGTGCCTGCCCGGCGGGCGAGAAACCTGGCGAGGTCACTGGTGTTTCGGTTTTGGGGGCGCCCAAGCCCGGCGACACTCCCTTGTATCGGCAGGTAGCTCAGGCCATAGGGCCGCAGGGTGCAGGTAATTGGTCGCTGCTTGAGGGCCTAGACAATGGCAGATATGGGCGCGCCAATAGGGCATTACTGGCTTTTATGGCGGACTTTCAGCAGGAAAATGGGGTGGCCTTAGATCAGGTGTATACTGGTAAATTGTTTTGGACGGTGGCCAATCTGGCTCGCCAGGGGCGCTGGCCAGCCGGCACACAGTTGTTATTGCTGCACACGGGTGGTTTACAAGGCTTGCGTGGCTTAGATTTTTGAGTGGAACGACGGATGGACTTGGCATTGGCAAGTAATGAAACGGGCTTGGACTTTGGATGGGTGCGCACACTGGTTCCTCTAAAGGCCATGGGTGATGCACATTTGCAGGAGCTGCTGCAGCATTGTCCCGAGCAAATGGTGTTTAAAGGTCAGCCGCTGTTTGAGGCCGGCAGTTACGACCGCCAGCATATCTATTTGCTACACGGCGACGTGGAGTTTACCCACCCAGACGGTGTAACCGAGGTGGTTAAAGGGCGCAGCAGTTTATTTCCTTTGGCGCCCCTGCAGCCCAGGCCTTGTACGGCGACGGCACTCACAGACTGCAGTGTACTGCGTATCAATAGCGACCAGCTCGATAAGTTGCTGACCTGGAGTCAGGTGGCGGAATATTTGAAAATTGATACCGCCTACCAGCCCGAGCTGGATGAAGATGTGGATTGGATGCTGACCATTTTAAAATCTAATCTATTTTTTAAGGTGCCCCCCACCAACATTGGCGATTTATTTCAGCGATTAACGCCGCGAATCGTGGAGCAGGGAGAGGTTATTCTGCGCCAGGGAGAGGTGGGCGATGGTTGCTATTTTATTAAAGAAGGGCGCGCAGAGGTTTTGCGTTCGCACGACGGTGTGAGCAAGCCACAGCACTTGGCCGACCTCGATGCCGGTTGGTGTTTTGGCGAAGATGCACTGGTGAATGAAACGGTACGCAATGCAACGGTGCGCATGATTACCGATGGCGTGCTTATGGTGATGGACAAGCAGGATTTTATTCGTTTGCTGAAAGAGCCAAAGGTGAATCAGCTGCCTTTGTCCGCGTTGCCAACGGTGCGCGAACAGGCGGTGCTAATTGATGTGCGCACCGAGGATGAGTACGCCATCGGGCATCTGGATACGGCGGTAAATATCCCTGTGAGCCTGCTTCGATTAAAAACCCGCATGCTGGATAAGGATCAGGAGTACATCCTCTACTGCGATACCGGGCGGCGTTCCAATGCGGCGACCTACCTGCTGCAAAAATTAGGGTATAAGGTGAGCTACTTGCAGCGCGGCGTTAATCAAGATGTCGCGTTGCGCAAGCAGCTATTGCAAGCCGGCCGAGACTACTTGTTGCGCGGCGGTAAATCTCAGCGGGTAGATGCGTGAGGCCAGTTGTCGGCCACTAGCATAAAGCGTTGTGTTTCACGCCAGCATTGTGCGGATGACGTGACGGCAGCCACCAGCAGTGGTTGCGGTTTGGGGTTGTTGGCCTGGGCTTGCATGCAGGCCAGCAGCGCGCGTCTGTCTAGATGAATAGGTTGGTGAAGCCGCAACCCTGCCCATTGGTTAATGGTGTCTGCGGCGAGGCAGGCGTACTGAGCCACGTTAGCTTGGGCCAGCCAATAGAGCTTGGGTAAAATCAACCAGTTTTCAGACCTATCGAGTAATTCCTTCGCCTCGCTGTGATGCAGCCAATGGCCTTGCAGGTGTGCGCCATTAATTTGCCCGTGTAGGTGAGCATCTGGATGTTGACCGAACGGGTGAAATAACCAGCCTTGCATAATCAACTGACTACGCCAGCCGGTATCCACTCGGCGAGGCAACTTGGCGGCGACTAACCACTGGTCAATTTCCGCTTGGGCACAGGGGTGCTGGGCCAAGGTGAGTTGATGGTTTTTTAATCGGTCGAGCTTTAAGTCGAGCCGATCGATCGCATTGGGTCCAAACCAGTGATTGAGCTGGCTGCCGTCGCCGTGGCGAAGGTAAAATTTAACCGCCAGCTCCGTGTGTTGGTAACAGTGCGTGAGTGGGTCCAGGTGCAGTAAATCCAGCGCTCCCAGGGTTTGCCCGCCCTGGCTAATTTGGCGGTCGGCGGCCACTAGCGGCCAATGGGCTAGGTCGCTAAAGAGTACTTGCCACAATTGTTCATAATAGTGGCCGAGCCGGTTAACGGAGGGCAGCCGTTGGCGCAGCGTCTGCACCGCTTGGGCTAGCTGAGGGGCTTCGGCATTTAACTGCGGTGCGGGTGTATCGGCCAGCAGGGACGGCGCATTCAAACACCACTGAAAATCGCGCAGAAACTGTGATTCTGGCAATCCGTGGCTGCCGTGCCTGCCGGTGGTGGTTATCTGTGTACGCATTGGCCCTGCCAATTTAACCCTCAGACGTTATACTGTCGGGCCCTTGTAGCAGAGTGTCAACACCATGGCAGAGTTTTCCACGGTTGGTCTTATTGGCCGGCTGGGCGGCGATCGGGCGGCCTACACCTTAAAGCGCCTGATTAAATTTTTGGAACGCGAAAACAAGCATGTCTTGTTAGATGACACTCTGACCCGCGATTTTCCGAGCCATGCCTGTGAGGTGGCTAACCGCGAACAATTGGGCCAGCGTTGCGACCTGGTGATTGTCGTGGGGGGCGACGGCAGCTTGTTGGGTGCAGCGCGCTCTCTGGCAAAGCACAAGGTGCCCTTGCTCGGCGTCAATCGCGGGCGCCTAGGTTTTTTGACCGATATCTCACCCGATGAAATCGAAGAAAAAACGGCGGAAGTATTGGCCGGCAAATTTATGATGGAGTCGCGTTTTTTACTGGATATGGCCGTGACCCGCAATGGCAAAGCCGTGGGCCAGGGCGATGCTCTCAACGATGTGGTGCTGCATCCCGGTCAGTTTATTCGCATGATTGAATTCGAGCTGTATATCGACGGTCAATTTGTATACAGCCAGCGATCCGACGGCCTTATTATTTCTACGCCCACTGGGTCTACGGCCTATGCCCTGAGCGGTGGCGGACCCATTATGCACCCGCGTCTGGAGGCTATTGTATTGGTACCCATGAACCCCCATACCCTTTCTAGCAGGCCGATAGTGGTAGATGGCAATAGCGAAATCAAAATTCTGGTGGGCGATCACAATACCACGTCACCCCATGTGACCTGCGACGGCCAGACCCATGTGGTGGCCGAGCCTGGCGATGAGATTCACGTACACAAAAAGCCCCATCGGCTGCAGTTGATTCACCCGTTGAATCATAATTTTTACGAAACTTGCCGCACCAAATTGGGGTGGGGCAGTCACTTGGTTGATTGAGGCGGTAATCGAGGCTAGCGACGATGTCCTACGCAGGCTACGACATAATCGGCGATGTGCACGGGTGCGCAAATGCGCTGGCGCGACTGCTGGATAAGCTGGGATATGCTTCGGTCAATGGGGTATTTCAGCACCCCTCGCGACAGGCCATTTTTGCGGGCGATATCGTCGATCGCGGCCCTAATATTCGCGAGGCCCTGTCTATCGCCAAAGCCATGTGTGATGCCGGTAGCGCACAAATGGTCATGGGTAACCACGAGTTTGATGCCATTGCCTACCATACGCCGGCACCGGCGGGTAGCGAGCGTCGTTTTTTGCGCGACCACACAGACCGCCACAACCGCCTGATAGAAGCTACCCTTTCACAGTTTTCAAATTACCCCGAAGAGTGGCAGGCCTATCTAACCTGGTTTAAATCGCTGCCGTTGTTTTTGGAATTTCCACATTTCAGAGTGGTACACGCCTGCTGGGATCAGGCGCTAATCAATGAACTTAAACAGCGCTATCCGGCTAATCAAATTGACGAAGACTTCCTTCGAGCGACGGCGGATGAAAATTCTTTTGAATGGCAGTGTATCAATCGACTCACCCGTGGCCGCGATCTGCCGCTCCCAAAAGGGGCAGCAATGCGTAGCGCCGAAGGGTTTGAGCGCAGATCCTTCCGCACGCGCTTTTGGGGGCGTAAGCCAAAGACCTATGGCGATTTAGCTTTTCAGCCCGATCCACTGCCAGAGGCCATTGCTAGCCAACCATTGGGGGTCGAAGATCAGATGAGTTTAAAGCGGTACGGCAAAAATGAAGTGCCATTATTTATCGGTCACTATTGGTTGAGCGGTCGCCCCAAACCCATTGCAGATAATTTGGCGTGTCTGGATTACAGCGCGGTGAAGTACGGCCGGTTAGTAGCTTACTCAATGGATGATGAAACACAACTCAGCCCGGAGAAGTTTACCTGGGTGCACGTGGACACTCCCTGACTGTGACTATGCAATGGTTTTGCGCAGAGCGACTTCCGCTAACAGTGGATCTGGCGCCGTTGGTGAACTACCTGCGACAACAAAATGTTCCCTGCTGGGTGAGTGAAGAGGGCGGCCAGCAAGTTATCTGGTTGCAGTCTGAAACACACCGGCCGCTATTGACCGAGGCGCTAGCTGCTCTAAAGGCGCATGGCTTGCCCACCGAGGCGGCGTCGACGAGCGCGAAGAGTACAGGTGGCTGGCCGCTAGAGAGGTGTCCAATCACACTCGGGCTGTTATTGGTGAGCTTGGCCGGTGCGCTTTTGGTGTATTTAGATAACAGTTTGCAGTGGGTTCGCTGGTTGACATTCACCGACCTGGTACTGCGTGGGCAAGCGGTGTTTTTTTACGATTTATCTACCGCCTTAGCGCAGGGGCAGTGGTGGCGTCTGCTGTCGCCCATGGTGTTACATTTTGGGCTGTTTCACATCTTATTTAACAGCTTGTGGGTTTGGGAGCTTGGCCGGCGCGTAGAGACCCGCCGTTCTGGTTTACTGTTAATTTTGCTAAGCCTGTTTACAAGCTTGGCGGCCAACTTGCTGCAATATTTTATGAGCGGCCCCTCACTTTTTGGTGGCATGTCCGGCGTCCTCTATGGCTACGTGGGCTACATCTGGATCTGGCAGCGATTGTGGCCAGCCCGGGGATTTGCACTGCCCGGCGGCATTATCGGTTTTATGCTGTTTTGGTTAGTGTTGTGTTTTTCCGGCGTCGTCGATGGCTTTATTGAAGGCCAGGTGGCCAATGGTGCCCATTTGGGTGGTTTGTTAGGTGGCGTTGTGTTCGGGCTATTTGAAATGCTTAAACAAAAATTGATTGCGCCAACGTTTAAAAGGTAACTGTGTGAATTATCAGCAACTATTAGATTCCCTTACGCCCGAGGTTTACCAAAACCTAAAGCGTGCAATTGAGCTGGGCAAGTGGCCCGACGGCAAGCTGCTGACCCAGTCGCAGCGAGAAACCTGTATGCAGGCCATTATTGCCTACGAGCACAAACACCTGCCACCAGAGCAACACACGGGTTATATACCACCCAAGCCGCATCAGCATTGTGGTAGTGACGGGCAGGATGACGAAGAAGAAAAACCGGTTACCTGGAAACACTGATGCCAGACTTTGAAGGACAGCTCCATAAGATGCGGGCACAGCTGCCCGAGCAAGTCGGCGAGGCGGTTCGCTATCAGCTGGTGCTGGGAAAGCAATCAATCCCCCTAGAGGCAATGCTCGGTACAAAAGTGCGCCTGCAGTTTTCCGGCGACATAAGTTGTATTCATTGTGGCAGGAAGACGAAAAAGAGTTTTAGTCAGGGCTATTGTTATCCGTGTTTTCAGAAATTAGCGCAGTGCGATCGTTGCATTATGAGTCCGGAACTCTGCCATTTTGATGCAGGCACCTGCCGAGAACCCGACTGGGCAGAAACCCACTGCATGACGGATCACATTGTTTATCTTGCAAACTCCTCCGGCCTAAAGGTAGGGATCACTCGCGCCTCGCAGGCGCCCACACGCTGGATTGATCAGGGGGCGGTGGCCGCCGTGCCTTTTGCGCGCGTGGCGACCCGCAAGCTGGCAGGGTTGCTGGAATCCTCAATGAAAATCTACTTGGCCGATAAAACCAATTGGCGCCTGATGTTAAAAAATGCCCAGCCAGACATCGATATGGCCGCTCAAGCCGCGGTTGCTTACGAACAGGCCGCAGAGGACGTTCAATTCTTACAGGGCGAGTACGGATTGCGTGCTGTGCAAACCCTAGAGTCCGCAGAAGTAACACACATTCAATACCCGGTGCTCAAATATCCCACCAAATTAGTTTCTTTAAATGCTGAAAAAACGCCCGCGATAGAGGGCGTCCTAGAGGGTATAAGGGGTCAGTATTGGTTGCTGGATACCGGTGTTATCAATTTACGAAAGTACACCGGTTATCAGGTGTGCTTTAGCTACTAGGATCGCATTCATGAATCAAAGTGTTCAGCCCCAAGCCATTTATCTTGCTGACTATACAGAGCCCACGCATTGGATTGATGAGACACATTTACATGTTGCTATTTTTCCCAATGAAACGCGGGTCACTGCGCGCCTGAAAATTCGCCCAAACCCCAACAACCCGGCCGATGCGCTACGACTGCACGGTGAGGGACTGAAAACTTTAACGGTGTGTTGGAACGATCAGCCCTTGGCTGAGGGCGATTTTCGGGAAGATGGCGAGGGCCTGACAGTTTACAGGGCAACAGAAACGGGCTGGTTGACGACCGAAGTGCGTATTTGTCCAGAGCAAAACACGGCGCTCGAGGGCTTGTACCGCTCGCGCACTATGTATTGCACGCAGTGTGAGGCGGAAGGCTTTCGAAAAATTACTTGGTATCTGGATCGCCCGGATGTTATGAGTGTGTTCACGACCAGAATAGAGGCTGATAGACGTATCTGTCCGGTACTTTTATCGAACGGGAATTTAGTGGAGTCGGGCGAGCTGCCGGAGGGGCGGCATTTTGCCTTGTGGCACGACCCTTTTAGAAAACCCAGTTATCTGTTTGCGTTAGTGGCCGGCGACTTGGCTTGTGTGAAAGACCAATTGACCACTGTGTCGGGTCGACAGGTTACCATTGAAGTTTATGTGGAACCGAAGGACCTGGATAAGTGTGACCACGCTATCGATTCACTGAAGCGCGCAATGCGTTGGGACGAGCAGGTATACGGGCGCGAATACGATCTGGATGTCTATATGATCGTCGCTGTCGATGATTTCAACATGGGGGCCATGGAAAATAAAGGCCTCAATATCTTTAATACCTCCTGCGTGCTAGCCAATCCGGCGACAACCACCGATACCGGCTTTCAGCGCGTAGAGGCGGTTGTGGCCCACGAATATTTCCACAACTGGTCCGGCAATCGCGTTACCTGCCGCGATTGGTTTCAGCTTAGTTTGAAAGAGGGTTTTACTGTCTATCGCGACGCGCAGTTTTCGGCAGATATGAATTCTGCTACGGTTAAGCGTATAGAGGATGTCAATCTGTTGCGCACCGCACAATTTGCCGAAGATGCTGGCCCCTTGGCGCACCCGGTGCGACCGGCTTCTTTTATAGAAATTTCAAATTTCTATACATTGACTGTCTATGAAAAAGGCGCAGAAATCGTGCGTATGTTGGCGAATCTATTGGGCCCTGTACAATTTCGCCAAGCGACAGATTTATATTTCGAGCGCCACGACGGTCAAGCCGTTACCTGCGATGACTTTGTGGCCGCTATGGAGGCGGTCAGCGGGCGCGACCTCACCCAATTTAAACGCTGGTATTCGCAGGCGGGTACACCCAGAGTGGATGTCACATCCCATTACAATGCGGACGCCGAAACTTACACTCTGTCATTCTCGCAAACCTGTCCGCCCACGCCTGAGTCGCAAACCAAGGAGCCCTTTCATGTGCCAATCAGTGTGGCACTGCTTGGAGATGCGGGCTTGCTCCCCCTAAAGCAGAATCATGCCACCGAGGAGGATTTGCCCAACGATAATACCGAGTGCGTTCTGGAACTGACGCAGGCAGAGCAGGTCTTTACCTTTACTGGGGTTAAAGAGCTACCCGTCCCTTCGTTGCTGCGCAATTTTTCTGCTCCGATTATTTTGCGTTATGGCTATTCAGAAGCAGAGCTTTTGCGATTACTTCGTTTTGATACCGATCTATTTAACCGCTGGAGCGCGTCGCAGGAGCTCGGAGTCGCCGCCGTCAGGCAGGCAACTGAGGTCGGCACTGGCTATACAGTGTCTACAGATTGGGTGGCGGCGCTGGCGGACAATCTGGACTCAGATTGCTTGGACCCCGCAGTGGTGGCCTACATGCTAAACCTGCCCTCAGTCAGCTATTTGCACGATCAAATGCCCGAAGTAGATATATTGCGTTTGCACCAAGCTCGCAAAAATGTTGTGTGTCAATTGGCCCAAGGACTGGCATCGCGCTTGCGGCAAAAGGTGTCAGACTACGACATCAGGCAGGCTTACAGCGTGTCAGCCGCCTCGGTGGCCCAGCGTAGCCTGAGCAATACGGCATTGCTATTGCTGGCTGAAGTCGGCGATTCGATGGTGCAAACAGATGCGCTGTTGCGATTTGAGCAGGCCAATAATATGACGGATCAAGTGGCCGGCCTGCGGGCACTACAAAAGTGTCAACCGGAAGAGGTTGTGCGTCAATATTTGGATAATTTCTATCAGCAGTGGTCGCAAGAAGCATTGGTGATTAACCAATGGCTGGCTATTCAGGCCACTCACGATGCGCCGCACACTCTAGAGGCGCTGCAAACCTTGGCTGAAGCGGATTTCTTTAGCTGGACCAACCCCAATAAAGTGCGGTCCTTGGTTGGCGCTTTCGCCAACCAGAATCCCGGCCAGTTCCACCGCGAGGATGGTGCAGGTTACCGCTGGCTTGCGGATGCGGTTATTCGGTTGAATACGGCAAACCCGCAGTTGGCCGCTCGCTTGGTGACGCCGCTCACTCAGTGGCGTAAATTCGGTAAACGCGGCCTGAACATGCGGGCAGAGCTGGCTCGAATCCAAGCGCAGGCGCTGAGTAAGGACCTGTTTGAAGTGGTCCAGAAGGCCCTTGTATAGCCCAGGGGGCCAGGGCGAGGGTGCCCAGGGCCTTGGGCTGTGGTACATTTACAGGCTTGTTTGTGTCGATCAGATCGCCCGGCTGGTGTTGGCTAGGAAGGTAGCATTTAAAGGAGTAGTTCAATGTTTCGTGTTTACGCAGGCTTTTTGACTGCACTGGCAATGTTATTGTCGCAGGCGGCGTGGGCTGAAAAACTGTATAAGATTGTCGATGAACATGGCAACGTCACATTCTCGCAGTATCCGCCCAAGGAAAAATCCGAGAATACCGTGGTTGAGGGCGTTGAGGTAAAAAATGCCGGTGGTATGGAGCGGGTACGCTACGTGGGTAGTCGCGCTTACTGCGGTAATATCCGCCTACCCAATACCAAAAATACCACCACACACCGGTCGACCTACAATACTGCACAATATGTTCAGTCTTCGCTGGAAGACTGGCGCGAAGACCTGTTGCGGCTCGAGCAGCAATCGCAGAATTGGTCGCGCAGTAAACTATCCAGCCGAAATGAAGGCAGAAGTATCTCCGAAAGCGCGGCGCGCAATAGCTATTATCAGCGGCAGCTGGATGACAATACGCGCCGTATGCGCGAATTGCGCTGTGCCATTAACTGGGCCCAAAACGAAAGTGGTGTAAACGAGGGGCGGGTACGTGAAGTCGAACAGGAAAACGAGCGCCTGCAGCAAGTGCACGGTGATTTGGAGGCAAAATTGATAGAGCAGTGCGGACGCGAACCGCTCTTAGACCCAAGCCATCCTCGCAATGCCAAAGACCGCCGTCAATGGAAGGCGTGCTCAAAGCGATTCCGCAAAAAAATGTCGCAAGTGGAAAACGAGCTCTACGGCTATTAATGCTGTGTGGCAGCGCGTGCCGATCGTAGTGATACGAGCGGCACGCGCTGCTTTTGCGCACTTGCCGGTAGCGTCTTGCCAGATATAGTTTTGATTGCTTAG
>NZ_JBTUOC010000071.1:0-77991 GCF_058345725.1 Simiduia sp.
TGACCGGCGCGCGCTTGTGCATTGCCCAGATTGTAAAAGTCGTCCGCGGTGGCGTCTGGTGCTTGTGTGATCGGTGTCAATTGATCGATGGCGGCCTGGTATTGTTGTGCGCGGTAGTGGGCAGATGCCTGCCAGCGCGGATCTTTGAAAGCCTGCGCTGCGATTTCCGGGCTATTGTGTTCCAGTGCCTTTTTTCCCCGCTGGTCTGGATTGCGCCACAGCCAATCCCAAAAATCCAATGGGTTTTGCGCGCTATTTTCCGTGGTATTGGCCGCGCTTTGGGCTAACGCCGGTTGGCTGGGTAGGGCGGTTAGGCACATTAGCAAGGGCAGCGCCAGCAGCCACTGTTTTCGAAAGCCATAGGCTGCCAGCGGAAGCATTAACCAAACCAGCCATAGCCCTTCGTCGCGCCAGTGATCGAAATCCCGCTCGACGGTGCGGCCACTGTCCTGCGCTGCTTCAAAGGGCGCTGCTAGAAAGCGAATGTCGTCGTCATTCAATGTGATGTTGCGATAGTGCCCGCCACTGAATGCGGCGACTTCGCGCAGGTATTTGCGCTCATTTTTTACTATCACAATATTGCCGTCGCGATCTTTGGCAAATCCGCGTTCGCCCAGTGGAATGGGCGCGCCAGTTTCGTCGCCCAGGGCGATGATATGCAGTGGGTAGTTGGTCTGCTCCAGCAGTTCGACGAGCGTGTCTTTGGCGTCTTGGGTGATGCCGTCGGTAAATAAAACCAGGCGCCCGGTTTGAATGTGGCCTCGGCGCAAGGTATCAATGGCGAGTTCAATGGCCATCTCTACATTGCTGCCGGTCATGGGCATGACCGCTGGCGTCAGAGCGGGCACCAGATTGCGCAGGGTGCGGGCATCGTCGGTTAAGGGGGCAACCAAGTGAGCCTCGCCCGCGTAGGCAATCAGTGCCTGGAGTCCATCTTGTTGCAGGCTCAGGGCGTCGGTGAGCTTTTGCTGAGCGCGCACGATGCGACTTGGTTTCAGATCTTCGGCCAACATCGAGGGCGACAAATCTAGCAAATAGACGGTGGCGGCCGCACTTTTGGCAATTGGCGTGGGCAGTTTTTGCCAACTGGGGCCCGCCAAAGCGAAAACTGCCAGTAGCCAGCTCAGGGCAAACCATGGCCAGCGAGGAGCACTTGTTGTGGCTTGGTTGGGCTGTAATTTAGCGAGCAGCTCAGGTGCAATAAAACTGGCCCAGGCGCGCGGCTGATTTTCCCGTCGTACCAGCCACAACAACAGCGCCACTAGGGGCGGTATCAGCAACAACCAAGCTGGGCGCAAAAAATGAAACTCAACCATTGTTCGCGCCTCCCTTTAGCACGCGGTGGAGATGGCGGTGAAAACCTTGGGTGAGTAGGTACAACAGCAGACTGAGCGCAAAGGCCAGCGCCAACGGCCAGTGAAACAAGGATTTTTGAGGGCGGAACATTTCGCCGTCCTGCGCGCTGGGTTCGAGCTGGTCTAATAGATGGTAAATGTTTTGTAGTTCGTCGGGGTTGCGCGCGCGAAAATACTGTCCGCCAGTGAGCGTGGCAATGTGGGTTAACGTGGCTTCGTCGAGATCCAGCGAGGGGTTGACGGTGCGTGCGCCTAGCTGGGTTCCCAATAGGCCGGGTACCTGCAGTTGATCGGCACCCAGCCCAATAGTGTAAATTTTCACATTTGCAGCGGCCGCCAGTTCGGCGGCTTGGCGAGGACTCACATTGCCGGCGGTGTTGGCGCCATCGGTCAACAGTATCATCACCCGCGAGGCTTCTGGCCGCGCCCGGAGGCGCTTCACTGCGAGTCCGATGGCGTCACCTATGGCGGTATTTTCCCCGGCAAAACCCAATTGTGCTTCCTGCAATAATTGATTTACGGTCGCGCGATCAAAGGTGAGCGGGGCCTGCAGGTACGCCTGGGTGCCAAATAAAATCAGTCCCAGTCGATCGCCAGTGCGCCGCGCTACAAATTCTTGCACCACGCCTTTCACCGCCTGAAGGCGGTTGATTTGTTGATCTTGGTAAACCATGTCCGGTGTTTTCATTGAACCCGAAATATCAACAGCCAGCAGTAGATCGCGGCCGCTGCTGGGCAGCTCAATTGGGTCGCCCTGCCAGCGCGGTCCGGCTGCAGCCAATAGCAATAGCAGCCAAAGCGCCCAAAGTAACAGGAGTTGGGCGCGCGCCGGGGTATCGGTTGCCCCGGCCTGGGACTGGGCTGCCGCTTGGTGCATGGGGGCGGGAACTAAGAGGGCGGCGCGCTGTTGCGTGGCTTGGGGCAGCAGCCACCGCACCAGCAGTGGCAGTGGCGACAGGAGAAAGGCGAGTGGCCATTCAAACATCAGCACGGTGGACGGCTCCCGGGAAGTGGTTAATCCATTGACGCAGTGGCGGCAGGCACTGGGTTAGGGTTGACGCTGGAAGTAACACCAGGTCGGTGTAGGGTTGCTGCACCAGAAGTGTTTCAGTCCCGGCGTGTAAGGCCTCAGACACATCCTGCTGTTTGACAAAGTCAAACCAGGCCTGACCCGTAAGGCGAGCCGCTTCGCTGTGACCACTGCTGATGGCGACGCGCCTCAGTAACTGATTGACCTGCTGAGCTAGCCGCTGAGGGTCTGCGTGGTGGGCGAAATCGTACTCGTATTGTTCGAGCAATTGCAGCGCTTGGGCTCGAAAGGCCTGGGGCTGGGGTCTAGGTTGTCGACGCAATTGTTGCCAGATTAGAAGTGTCACGATGGCGCAGACTAGGGCAATCAGTAGCCACCAGCCGGGTGCCAGTGGCCAAATAGCAACGTCAGCGGGTAGGTGAATGTCCTTTAGGGGCAACTCGGTGGTATTCATAAAGGCGTGTGGTTATGCGATGAGCGAGTGCGATTGGCGCGGCCAAAGTGTTGCTGAAGCCAGGGAGTTAAGGGCGCGCTGCACTCCAGTTGATGGTAGGCGCAACCCAGTGCTTGCGCCGTTTGCGCGAGCATCTGACTGTGCTGCTGAAAGGCCCGGTTAATCTCCCGGCTGCGGCCAACATCGAGTGAGAGCAGGCGCTGGCCATCGCTCAGGGCGAGCTGGCTGGCAGTAGGTGGATATTGCTCCAGTCGGTCGTACAGGTGCAGCAGCAGGGCGTCATTGTGGCGCCCCAAGAGTGATAGCAGGCGCTTGCAGTCTTCTGTCCAATCTGAAAAATCGCTGATAATAACCAGTGTGCTACCGGGCTTCAGGGCTCTGCGGCATTGGCTGAGCAGCTGAGACAGCGGCAGCTCCCGGCTGTCTGCAATGGGGGACTGGAGCTGGGTGTTGCAGTGGTGGAGCTGGTTAATAAAACTCAGCATGGCGTGCTGCCGGCCCTTAGGGCGTAAATCCACGGCCCCTTGACTGTGCGCAATCATCGCGCCAATGCGATCGCCCGCCAGGCTCGCCGCCCATCCGAGCTGGCAGGCCAAATGAGCCGCAAACACCGACTTAAAGCAAGTTTGACTGCCAAAGAACATGCTGGCGCGCTGATCCACCAGGAAGAATACCGGCTTTTCCCGTTCTTCACTGTAGAGTTTAGTGAAGGGTTTTTGCGCCCTTGCCGTTACGCGCCAATCGATAGTACGCACGTCGTCGCCCGCTTGATAGGGCCGAATTTCGGCAAACTCCATACCCCGCCCCCTAAACTGCGTGCGGCGGCTACCGTGTAATAGACTTTGGCTGCGCGCTTTGGCGGGCAGCCGTAAATCGCGCGCCGCCAATCGCGTGCGCACTAGCGCACTGAGGTCGGTGTAGGGGCCGTTTGGCTGCAGCGTCTCCATGTTTAACTGACGGCGACCACATCTAACAGTTTGTCGATGGCTTGGTCGACGCTAATGCCGCTGGCTTCGGCTTCGTAGGTTAGTATCAGGCGGTGGCGCAGAACATCCGGCGCCAGGGCTTGTACGTCGGCTGGCGTGACAAACTCGCGACCCGCGAGCCAGGCATGGGCGCGGGCCACGCGCTCGAGTGCCAGCGTTGCGCGGGGGCTGGCGCCGTATTCCAGCCATTGCGCCAACTGGCTGTCGTAGCGAGCGGGATTGCGGGTGGCGTCGATCAAATGCACCAAGTAGTCCTCCACGGCTTCGGCCATGTGCAACTGCAGCAGTTCTTTGCGAGCGGCCAGCAAGCTGGCCTGGCTGAGTGCCGTGGGTGGTTCGGACTCTTGGTGTAGGTTTTCGGCGCGTACCAGGCGCAGAATTTCCTTCTCGGCGCTCACGCTCGGGTAGCCGACATTGACATGCAAGAGAAAGCGATCCAATTGCGCTTCGGGCAGGGGGTAGGTGCCTTCCTGCTCGATGGGGTTTTGGGTGGCCATCACTAAGAACAGGTCGGGCAGCGGGTAGGTGTGTTTACCCACGGTGATTTGGCGCTCTGCCATGGCCTCTAACAATGCCGACTGCACTTTGGCGGGCGCCCGGTTAATTTCATCGGCCAATACTAGGTTGTGAAATACCGGTCCCTGCTGAAATTCAAAGCTGGCTGTTTCGGCGCGATAGATGTCGGTGCCGGTGACATCGGCAGGCAGCAGGTCGGGTGTGAATTGTACTCGGTGAAAGCTGCCCTCTATGCCCTTGGCCAGCAACTTGATCGCTTTGGTTTTTGCCAGTCCTGGCGCCCCCTCCACCAGCAGATGACCATCGGCCAATAACGCGATGAGTAGACGATCAATCAGGTCGTTTTGGCCAACAATTTGGTTATTCAACCAGTCTTTCAATAGCTTGACGTGTGCTTGTGTGGTCATAGGTTTGTTGTTCGTTATACCTGTCAAAATGATGGATTACAGTCTCTAGACTTAGCCATAGACAGCGCAATGACGCATTGGTTCTTTTATGTGGGGGCTGAATGCGGTGATACAAGGGCTGGTTTTGGCGTGATTGGTCTATGCTTTGTACAGTTTTGCGGCATAGACTGCCAGTTTTTGCCGTTCCTTTGGAAGGATAGGGCAGGCCCGCTGCGAAGAGATTGCTTGATCGGTTAAACAAGGACGGCAACCCTAAGGGTTTGCCTAAATCGGTGCACAACGGAACGCTTGGCGTTCTTCGGAGATAGACACGTGGATACAAGTTTGGTTGCCGCTGACAACAAACAGGCCTTTTTGGAACAGCTGACAACATTGATTGATGAGCAACTGTCCGGAGCCAAAGCCCAGCAGGTAAAGGCTTTTGCCCTGGAGTACTACGACCAGTTCCCAATCGACGAGCTGGAAGGCCGTAAAATCTCAGATATTTACGGCAGCATATACTGCTGGTGGAACATGATTGCCAGCCGTCCGGCTGCGCCGCAGGCCAAGGTGCGCGTGTACAACCCCACGCTGGATGAAGATCACTGGCTGTGTCCACACACCGTGGTCGCTGTGTTGCAGCGCGACATGCCGTTTCTGGTGGATTCCATTCGCATGGAATTGAACCGTCGCGGTATCGCCGTCCACGGGGTTTACTCTAGTATTCACACCGTCGGCCGAGATGAAGAGCTGAAGCTGACGGAAATTGTACCCCGACACAAAGCCTTGCCTAAAAAGAAAGGTATTGCCTACGGTAAAGAGGCGCTGATCTATTTTGAGATCAATCTGCACACCGATACCGAAGAAATGGCCGAAATAGCCCACAGCCTGCAGGACGTTTTGCAGGATGTCGATGTGGTGGTCAACGACTATAAACCCATGCTGGCGGCGGTGGCGCAGGTAAGCGAGTCTCTGGCCAAGGTGCCCGACAGTGAACATGTGGTTGATTTGGCCGAAAGCTGCGAATTTGTGCGCTGGCTGGCCGACGGCCACTTCACCTTTATGGCCTATTCCGAATACGAGTTTTTCGACAAGGATGGTACGCGCGCCCTGCGGGAAGTGACTGACAAGCGCCTGGGCTTGTTTCGGCGTCACTCCACCGATACCGGTGCCGTGGTGATCGACGACTTTAATCCGGGCATGGCGCGCTTTCACCTAACGCCAAAGGTACTTGCCTTTTCTAAGTCTTCCGTTCGCTCGCGAGTACATCGCCACGCCTATTCAGACTATGTGGTTGTTAAGCGCTACGATGCCTCTGGCAAGGTGAATGGCGAGTGCCGCTTTATGGGCCTATACACCTCGCCAGTCTACACCCTCAGCCCCACAAAAATTCCATTGATACGGCGAAAAATTGAGCAGGTTATCGCTCGCGCCGACCTTGACCCGCAAAGCCATGATTGCAAGGCGCTGAAGCAAACTCTGGAAACTTTTCCGCGCGATGAACTGTTTCAAAGCAGCGGCTCTGAATTGTTTGAAACCACAGTTGGTGTCATGCGCATCAACGAGCGCTACCGGGTAAAGCTGTTCATGCGCCGCGACCCCTACGGTAAATTTGTGAACGCGCTGGTCTATATTCCCCGCGATATCTTTAGTACGGCAATTCGCGTAAAAATCCAGAATTTAATCAGTAAGGCGATCAACGCGAAAGAGTGTGAATTTACGACATATTTTTCAGAATCCATTCTGGCGCGGGCGCATTTGGTATTTCGTGTCGATCCGAACAAGCCTATCGAATACGATGTCCGCAAGTTGCAGGAAAAAATTGTTGATATCACCCGCACCTGGGAAGATCACCTGCATGCAGCCCTGGTAGAAAGTCACGGAGAAGAAAAGGGCGCGCGTTTGTATAAAAGCTACCAGCATGCGTTTTCTAGCGCTTACCGCGAGCACTTTGACGCGCGCGCAGCGGTATTTGATATCGAAACCATGTCGGGTATTGCGGGGCCAGAATCACTGGGCATGAGTTTTTATCAGCCCGTTGGCGTTGAAAAGAACAGCTTTCGATTTAAGGTGTTTCAGCGCAACAGTACACTCGAATTGTCCGATGGTATTCCTGTATTAGAGCGCATGGGAATGCGGGTTATTGGCGAGCATCCTTATCGTATAGACGTTGGTGAAGATCGCTATTGGATGCACGATTTTGAGTTGGTATACGACTTGCCGGCCGATATCGATGTGCAATCGGCGCGCCACCTATTCCAGGAGGCGTTTGCCGCTGTATGGGCCGGTCGAACTGAAAATGACAGTTTTAATCAGTTGGTGCTGGGTGCTTCGCTCGAGTGGCGGGAAGTGGCAATCCTGCGAATTTATGCGCGCTACATGAAACAAACGGTGTTTAATTTTAGCCAGACTTACATTGCCAATACACTGGCCAACCACATGGGTATCACCCGTAACCTGGTGGCTATGTTTCAGGCTAAATTTGATCCGGCGTTGAACGATGGCACCGCCAAATCGATCGAGCGGGTTAAAGCTTTGGAAACGCAAGTGTTGGCGAGTTTGGACAGCGTCGATAATTTGAACGAAGACCGGATTATTCGCCGCTACCTGGATATGCTCAACGGCAGTTTGCGGACCAATTTCTACCAAACTGACGCCGATGGTGAATGCAAAGATTATATTTCGATCAAGTTTAACCCCCGTTCGATTCCCGAAATTCCGGAGCCTCGACCACTCTATGAAATATTCGTTTACTCGCCACGGGTGGAGGGTGTGCATCTTCGCGGCGGCGCAGTGGCGCGCGGTGGCTTGCGCTGGTCCGATCGGCTGCAGGATTACCGAACCGAAGTGCTTGGATTGGTGAAGGCGCAACAAGTTAAGAATGCGGTTATTGTTCCCAACGGCGCGAAGGGCGGCTTTGTATCTAAACAGCGCCCGAAAGGTGGCGATCGCGAGGCGGTGCAAAAAGAGGGAATCGAGTGTTATAAAATTTTTATTCGCGGCTTATTAGATGTCACGGACAACTTAATTGATGGACAAATTGTGCCGCCGCGAGCGGTGGTGCGTCACGATAGCGACGACCCCTATTTGGTGGTGGCTGCCGACAAAGGTACAGCCACTTTTTCAGATATTGCCAACGGTATCTCCAAGGAATACAACCACTGGTTGGGCGATGCCTTTGCGTCTGGCGGCAGCCAGGGTTACGACCACAAGGGCATGGGGATTACGGCTCGTGGTGGCTGGGTAGGCGTCAAGCGGCACTTTATGGAGAAAGGCCTTAACACCCAGACCACCGATTTTACGGTGATTGGCATTGGCGATATGGCCGGTGACGTATTTGGCAACGGCATGTTGATGTCGGAACATATTTGTCTGGTGGCGGGTTTTAACCACCTGCATATTTTTATCGACCCAACGCCTGATTCCGCCAAGTCCTTTAAAGAGCGAAAACGCCTATTTGAACTGCCCCGTAGCAGCTGGACTGACTACGATCAGAAGCTGATTTCTAAAGGCGGTGGTATTTTTGAGCGTTCGGCGAAATCCATTGCCATAACACCTGAGATGAAAAAGGTCTTTGCTATTAAAGAAGACAAACTTACTCCTACAGATTTAATTAACGCGCTGTTAAAGGCGCCTGTGGATTTGATCTGGAATGGCGGAATTGGTACCTACATTAAATCTTCCCAGGAAACGCATGCGCAGGTGGGCGATAAAGCCAATGACGCGCTGCGGGTTAACGGCAAAGATTTACGCTGCAAGGTGTTTGGCGAAGGCGGTAATTTGGGAATGACGCAGCTGGGCAGAATCGAATTCTGTTTAGCCGGTGGCGCCTGTAATACCGACTTTATTGACAACTCTGCCGGCGTAGATTGCTCTGACCATGAAGTGAACGTGAAGATTTTGCTGAATGAAGTGGTATCAAGCGGCAATCTTACCGAAAAGCAACGCAACCTGCTATTGGGTCAAATGACCGAGAACGTGGCCGATTTAGTGTTGCACAACAACTATCGGCAAACCCAGGCGATCAGTATTGCTCAGTTTCAATCTCGCCAACGGGTTGGTGAATACCGTCGCTTTATTAATGCGCTGGAGGCCAGCGGCCGGTTAAACCGCGCCTTGGAGTTTTTACCGCCCGACGATGTGTTGGTGGAGCGTCAATCACAGGGTAAATCGCTAACTCGCCCCGAGTTGTCGGTGCTGGTGTCCTATGCAAAAGTTCAGCTCAAAGAAGAATTGGCCGTGCCGGCCATTACTGAAGATAGTTACATAGCGACGATCGTAGAAACGGCTTTCCCCAGTGAAGTACGCAAGCGCTACAAAGATCAGGTTTATAGCCATAGACTGCGCAGTGAAATTATTGCCACGCAATTGGCCAATGATATGGTCAATATCATGGGCATTAACTTTTGCCAGCGGCAGATGGAGTCTACGGGCAGTAAACCTGCGGAAGTGGCCAAGGCCTACGTCGCAGCGCGCGATATTTATGATCTCGACAGCTTTTGGCGCGATATTGAGGCGCTCGACTACAAGGTGGATGCCCAGCTGCAGTTGGAAATTATGAGCCGGATGATGCGCAGAATTCGCCGGGCTACCCGCTGGTTCCTGCGCAATCGTCGAACCCATTTGGACGTGGCACAGGAGGTGGGCGCATTCCGTGATCCGCTCACGAAGTTGCGTCTTGCGCTGCCAGGCATGATTCGTGGTGAGCCAAAGAAACAGTGGATTGCCGAGTCGAAGCGGTTGATGGCCGCAGGGGTGCCCGAGGATGTGGCTGCGCGGGCGGCAATTCCCATCAATGTCGCGCCCGGCCTCAGTATGGTAGAGGCGGCAGTGCAATCCAAAACCGATATCCTGCGCGTGGCAGAGGTACAGATGTCGGTCAGCGACTTCTTGGGGCTAGACTGGTTTGCCGATGAGATATCCAATGTAAAAGTCGAGAACTACTGGCAATCTATGGCGCGCGAAGCCTTTCTGGATGATTTGGATTCCCAGTTGCGCTGCATTACTGTCTCGCTGATCCGGTCGCTAGAGGCCAAGCAGAGCATTGCCGGCGCGCTCGCGGCTTGGGCCGAAAAGCACAAGGTCCTGGTGGATCGCTGGCGTGGAATGATTGCCGATTTGCGCGGTGCCACGGGTACCGATTACGCGATCTTCTCTGTCGCGTTGCGCGAGTTGCTGGATTTGGCACAGGCCAGTCAGTACAGCCAGTAGCCAGTAGAGGGACGTAACTTGGCGGAAGTTTTCGTCAATCTTGCAATTAGCCGGGAAGAGCTGCTGCGGTTGTACCGCGGCAGTGCTCGAGTGGTGGCTGCGCGCGCCGAAGACGGAAGGCGCGTGCAGTTCCCGGCAGATGCACTGCGGCGGCTGGTCACAGACGAAGGAGTATATGGGCGCTTCGTGATTACCTTCGACAGCCAACACAAGTTGATCAGTGTGGAGCCGGCGGGCGCTTAGATTGCCGCTATGCCAAACCCGCTAAGCCGAGTGAGTACCGCGACATTCAGACGGGTGCACCTGCCTGTGGATTAAAGTATCCTTGCGGCCCTGTTAGTTGATCTGGGACGCCCCTATGTATTCCTTTGCCAAACCATTGCTTTTTGCCTTGAACCCCGAGACGGCTCACCACTTGTCGCTGGATCTGTTGGGGGCCTGTGAGCGTTTAAAGTTGTTGGGGCTAATGGCGCCAAAGGTACACGGACAGCCGACAGAGGTGATGGGCTTGCAGTTTCCCAATACCGTTGGTCTGGCCGCCGGTTTAGACAAAAATGGCGATTATTTCAACGCCTTGGGGCAGTTGGGCTTTGGCCATGTGGAAATTGGCACGATTACGCCCAGGCCACAACCGGGTAATCCAAAACCCCGGTTGTTCCGTTTGCCGGAGCAGCAGGCCATTATTAATCGTATGGGCTTTAACAATAAGGGCGTCGACCACCTGGTTAACCAAGTTAAGCGGCGTCGCTTCGAGGGCGTTCTGGGCATCAATGTGGGTAAAAACTTTGATACCCCGGTGGAACAAGCCCACGAGGACTACAAGATTGCCATGACCAAAGTCTACCCCTATGCAGACTATATAACGGTCAATGTTTCCTCGCCCAATACGCCGGGTTTGCGCTCGCTTCAATATGGCGAGAGTTTGCAACAGCTGCTGGGCGAGGTGAAAGAAACGCAGGGCAGACTGGCTCAAACCGTGGGCAAGTACGTCCCGGTGGCAGTTAAAATTGCCCCGGATTTAACCTCAGAGGAGGTGCAGGCCGTGGCGCAGGCGCTGGTTGCCGCTGAGATGGATGCTGTGATTGCCACCAATACCACCTTATCGCGAGAGCTGGTGCAGGGTTGTGAGCACGCCGATGAGGCGGGTGGTTTGAGTGGCGCACCGGTTCGGGATAGGTCCACAGAAGTTATTCGTCTGCTGAGCAGTGCGCTTGCTGGCCAACTACCTATCATTGGAGTAGGCGGTATCTGTAGTGGCGAAGATGCCGCAGAGAAAATACGCGCAGGGGCGGCGCTGGTGCAAATCTACAGTGGCTTTATTTATCGCGGACCTGAGTTGGTAGGCGAGGCGGTGGATGCCATAGACTCTTTGCCCAAATAGACAAATGCAGCGCTGAGCGCTGCATGCCTGTTCCAAAGAGAGAGGGGTGAATTCTTCTAGCCTGAGATGCACTGGCCTAATTTGAAAAAGCACAGTGCAATTTAAGGATATACGGCCTGGCTATCCTATGTTGCTGAGCTTTTGTGCGCAGGCGGCCATATTGTAACCATTCCAATGATCTTCGCGGGCTTCGCGCCATCCACTCAACCATTCCTGCCGCGCTTCACCTTGCTGGTGGGGGCAGAGGTCCCGAGAGCGGCCTTTAATGGCTGCCATATAACCCTTGTTAAAGGCTAATTCGATCTGGTTACGTTTTTGTCTTTTCATAAATTAAGCACCTTGGCTGTCTATATTTAGATCAAATTCAATACCGATCAGAGCTGCTGCCCTTGGGGCAGTCCTGCAAACCTCGCTAGTTTAATGGGTGGTTGGGAGGGTGAATGGGTGGGGTATATCTCGCATGGGGATCTGGTCGAGGTGTGACTTGAGCAGATTAATCAATGCGTACCCCTGCGTGCTGGCGAGTTGCAATGGAAGGCGCAAACTGCCTGCGCGCGCATTTACGGAATTTGGCATCAGTGATATCAGTGTAGCGTGCATTCGACCTTCTCGCTGATCCAAAATACCGCAGCCCGTGGGCTGTGGAACGAACGCCGGCGGGCGAACCCGCCGGCAGGGGGTAACACAGGCTGACAGCCGGCCTCTCGCCTGCGGCGAAGAGGACTGGCAGACGCTTAGCGCGGGCGCCCTGTGTGCAGCTTTGCACGGGTGCCGAGCGCTGCTGGGCCGCTATTGGTTGAGGGATGCGGCGCCTGCGTTGCCCTTGCCCTAAGCTGCGTTGGCGTTCCCTGCCACAGGTTAGGGGTAGACTATTTTTTGGCCCAGGCGCACTTGCCCAGACCCGTCCTTATACGTAAAGAGGGCAATCCAGCGGTTTAAAGGTGGATTTCATGGCCCCAAGTTTTATTTACCTGCTCGATGCAGGCCAAGCGGGATCTAACCCGTTACAATACCGCCCTTTGTGGGCGGACGATCAGTACACCAAAATGGGCCAGACTTGTGAATGAATTAAATCTTCTATTCCGAGTGATTGTTATGGCCCTTAAGTATATTGCGCTTGCCGCAGGCGGCCCGCGCGTCTGGCTGACCAGCAACGCAAAAAGAGTCAATAAAGTAAGCTTGAGATGGCCTGCAAAGGGCGCAATCGGCACTGAGTTTCCACTGGAACACGATATATGAGTGAATTTGAATTTTTTGCAACCTGCCCGAAGGGCCTTGAGTCGCTGCTGCTCGCCGAGTTGACGGAGCTGGGTGGCCAAAGTGTGCGCGAGACAGTGGCCGGCGTGTATTTTGGTGGCGACTTGGCGCTGGGTTACCGCGCCTGTTTGTGGAGTCGGTTGGCGAACAAAATTCTACTGCCACTCAATCAATTTCCGGTATCCAACGATCAGGAATTGTACGACGGCGTGGCGGCTATTCCCTGGCTCGAGCATATGAGTCCAGCCTCGACCTTTGTTGTAGATTTTTCCGGCACCAGCTTTTCTATTCGCAATACACAGTTTGGCGCCTTGAAAACGAAAGACGCTATTGTGGATGTGTTGAGACAGTCTACCGGCGAGCGCCCCTCTATCGCCAAGCAAAATCCGGATCTACGCATCAACGTGCGCTTGTCGCGCGGTCGAGCTGTGGTCAGTCTGGATTTGTCCGGTGAAAGTTTGCATCGCCGCGGCTATCGGCTGAAGCAGGGCGCTGCACCACTTAAAGAAAACCTAGCAGCAGCGGTCTTGTTGCGCGCCGGTTGGCCCGCTATTGCGGCACGTGGTGGTGCATTGATCGATCCTATGTGTGGCTCGGGTACACTGTTAATTGAAGCGGCGATGATGGCCGGCGATATTGCTCCGGGCTTGCTGCGCCCTAGGTTTGGCTTTGAACGATGGTTGAATCACCAAAACGATGTCTGGCTGAGTCTTAGAGAAGAAGCGCTGGCGCGCAAACGGTCGGGATTGGAGAAGCCCCTGCCTGAAATTCGGGGCTACGACGCCGATGTACACGTGATCCGGGCAGCTGAAGCCAATGTGTTAACCGCGAAATTGGACCATTGGGTTAGGTTGAGTAGAAAAGAACTGAAGGATTTTACCCAGCCAACGCACAAAGTACTGGACGCCGGCATGGTAGTGACCAACCCGCCATATGGCGAGCGGTTGGGCGATGCCGATGCACTTGCCTACCTGTATCGCTATTTAGGTGATCGTATGCGCCAGGCCTTTGGCGGTTGGCAATTGGCCGTGTTTACCGGCAATCCCCAGCTGTGCCACGAACTGGGTATGAAGGCGCATAAAAAATACAAGTTGTACAATGGCACCTTAGAAAGTGAGTTGTTGTTATTTGATGTGCATGCCCGTACAAAAACCGGCCTCGAGGTGCCGTCATCGGGCGAGCAATCGCCCGAGTTGGCTGCGCGGCGAAAGTTTGTACCCCAATCGGTGCAACTTTCTGCGGGTGCAGAAATGTTCGCCAACCGACTCAAGAAAAATCAAAAGCAACTGGCGAAATGGCTTAAGCGGGAAAACATCAGTTGCTATCGGTTGTACGATGCCGACATGCCGGAGTATGCGGTTGCTGTGGATGTGTATGACCAGCACGTGCATGTGCAGGAGTACGCGGCGCCGAGCAGTGTCGATGAGCGCGCTGCGCGCAAGCGGTTTGAAGAAATTAAGGCAGCTATTCCGGTGGCCTTGTCGGTGGACCCAGCGGATATCAGCTATAAACAGCGGCGTCGCAATCAGGGCAATGCCCAGTATGAAAAATTGCAGGTGCGCAATCGTAGGGCGCCGTTTTCCGTACAGGAAGGGCAGGCTAAAATACTCGTTGATCTGTGGCAGTACCTGGATACCGGCCTCTTCTTGGATCACCGGCTATTGCGTTTGAGAATCGCCAAAGAGGCTAAAAACAAGCGTTTCCTCAATCTTTTTTGCTATACAGCCAGCGCCAGTGTACACGCTGCTGTGGCAGGTGCTCGCTACACCGTGAGTGTGGACATGTCGCGCACCTACTTGGATTGGGCGCGCAAAAACTTTGCAGAAAATGGTTTGGGCGAGCAGAAAAACCGATTGGAGCAGGCGGATTGTTTGCAGTGGTTGGCCACGGCGCAAGGTGAGTTTGATCTGATTATGCTGGACCCGCCCAGTTTTTCAAATTCCAAGCGCATGGATGGCGTATTGGATGTGCAGCGCGACCATGTACAGCTCATCGAGCAGGCAATGGGCCTGCTGGCACCTGGTGGCACTTTGTATTTTTCCAACAATTTGCGCACCTTTACATTGGATGACGCGGTGCCAGCGCAATTTAAGGTGGCCAATATTACTGCGGAAACGCTGGATAAAGATTTTCAGCGCAATACAAAAATTCATCAATGTTGGAAAATCACCCACAAAACCTAGTCTATTTCCTGCCTCGGTCTTACTTCTTTTGGGCTATTGGCGCCTTCAAACTGGTTATCGGCGAGCCTCAACGCACGCCCAGCTTTGCCAAGCGTGCTAGCCCGCGGGGCTATAAAGGCAGTGGCGTTGAATTAGCTGAGTCCGCATTCAGTGCGCAGCGCGCGGGCAAAGGCCCGCGTTGCCGCATCGAGCTGCCTGCGCCTGGCGTCGCCACAACCTTCGCTGTAGCAAAAGGATAAGCGCAGCTGGTCTAGCCCGGCCTTGGGGTTTCTGGCGCGGGCATCGCGGGGGTAAAAACTGAAGGTGGGTATGGTGACCACCCCATATTCCGCCACCAACCGTTGAGTGAATGCGGCATCGCATTCTAGTGTGGGGTGGTTCAAGGTAAAAACGGAAAAAAAGCCGGCTCCGGGCCGCGTCCAGTGGAATAAATCCGGTTCGTCGCCGAGAAGTTCGGCAAAATTGTCGAGCAGAATTTGGCGATTTTCACGGTAGACGCGGGTCTTCATTTCGGCAACGGGCCACAGTGAGCTGCGCGGCTGAAAGTTGTCATCTAACAAAAAGGCCTCAAAACCTTTTAACGATTCGGGATTGTGGAGCAAGTAGTCGGCACTGGCTTCTGTTAACAACAGTTGGGTTAAGGGCACGGATTGCCCGCCAGCCAATTGCATTTTTGCTTCGGTGTAGATAAATCCTACACGCGGGCCAGGCAGGCCGATTTTTGATGCCGTAAACAAGTGTACGCAGTGCGCAGGCGCCAGCGAAATAAACGGCCGTGGGCGTGCGTCCTGGGCGTCAAAACTTATATAACTGTAGGGCGCATCTTCTACCAGTAAAATATCTTGAGCCTGAAGCACCTGAATAATGGCCTGGCGCCGCGTTTCAGAAAAAGAAATGCCACCGGGGTTGTGACCGTCCGGGACCGTGTAGTAAAAAGCCACGTCGTAACCGTCTGCGCGGGCTTGCTGAATTTGCTGCGTGAGCGCTTCGCAGTCGGGGCCCTGCTCGTCCATTTCGACACTGTATATGCGGGCCTTTTGATACAGGCCCGCGCGTGCCAAAAAACCGGCATAAGTGGGGGCATCGGTGATGTAGGCGACTTTCTCGCCGGTTCGCTCAAAGAGTGAACACAGCAAATTAATGCCACCGGTTGAGCCAATAGTGGGAATGAGCTGGTCCGGGTCAAGCGCTGCTTGAAAATCGTGGCCGTACACGTGTGCAAAGCGCTCGCGCACGCTGGCGGCACCTTGGGTATCGGTGTAGCTGTATAGGGGCTGTAGTACGGCCGATGTGCCACCGCTTTGCGCCAAGTGTTGAAAATAGGCCTCCTTGTGCGCGATGTAGGGGCTGGGATCAGTCACTTCAGGATGCGGATAGCCAGCACCTAAGTGGTGTAGTTGCAGGCCTTTCGATTTGGCGAGGGCGGCGAGCTTGGGCAGTGCCGCAGCCATTTCCCGGGTGACACTCAAGGGTTGTTGCTGAAGCTTGGGCGTAAACATGGCGGTAACTTCTGAGATTTGACAATCGTCCATCATGCGTAATCGCCCATCAAATCACAAGTAGGTTGCGGGGACACTGGCGGCGGCCTTTGGTAAACTCTGACGCCTTGCTCACAGGACAGGTAAGCCGCCATGAAGCCCTTTGTTGTCAACAGTCCCTTTGCGCCCGCCGGCGATCAGCCAGCCGCGATTAAAGGCTTGGTGGAGGGGTTGAACGCGGGGCTAGCGCATCAGACCCTGCTGGGTGTTACGGGATCGGGTAAAACCTTCACCATCGCGAACGTCATTGCGCAAATGCAGCGGCCCACGATGGTGATGGCGCCCAATAAGACCCTGGCCGCCCAACTTTACGGTGAATTCAAAGAGTTTTTCCCCGACAACGCCGTTGAATATTTCGTGTCTTATTACGATTACTACCAGCCGGAGGCTTATGTGCCTTCGTCGGATACCTTTATTGAAAAGGATGCGTCGATCAATGAGCATATAGAGCAGATGCGGTTGTCGGCCACCAAGGCGCTAATGGAGCGCAAAGACGCCATTGTGGTGGCCACCGTATCTGCCATTTATGGTTTGGGTGATCCCGAGGCCTATTTGAAGATGGTCATTCATTTGGTGCGTGGTGATCGCATTGATCAACGCACGCTCTTGAGGCGTCTAGCTGAGCTGCAATACACGCGCAACGA
Organism: Simiduia sp.; assembly: GCF_058345725.1. Lineage (NCBI taxonomy): Bacteria > Pseudomonadati > Pseudomonadota > Gammaproteobacteria > Cellvibrionales > Cellvibrionaceae > Simiduia > Simiduia sp. The sequence continues at coordinate 16,942 of NZ_JBTUOC010000071.1, forward strand.
CATGGATTTTCATCGGGCAACCTATCGAGTTCGCGGCGAAATTATTGATATTTATCCTGCAGATTCCGATGCCGATGCCGTACGGGTGGAATTATTTGACGAAGAAATTGAGCAAATTTCACTGTTTGATCCTTTGACGGGTAAAACCCTGCGCAAGGTGCCGCGTTTCACTGTGTATCCTAAATCCCATTACGTGACCCCGCGCGAGCGTATTCTGGAGGCGGTAGAGCAAGTCAAAGTGGATTTAGCCGAACGGCTGCAGCATTTGCGCGAAACCAATCAACTGGTGGCCGCCGAGCGCCTGGAACAGCGCACGCGTTACGACATAGAAATGATGGTAGAGCTTGGGTATTGCAATGGTATCGAAAACTACTCTCGGTATTTGTCCGGCCGAGAGCCGGGGGCTGCACCTCCCACGTTATTTGATTATTTACCGCCAGATGCGCTGTTGGTACTGGACGAATCCCATGTGGGCATTCCACAAATTGGCGGCATGTATCGCGGCGATCGATCGCGCAAGGAAACCTTGGTGGAGTACGGTTTTAGGTTGCCCTCTGCGCTAGACAACCGACCCATGCGCTTTGACGAGTGGGAGCGCTTGGCCCCGCAAATGATCTTTGTTTCCGCAACACCGGGAGACTACGAGCGCGAGCACGCAGGCCAAGTGGTTGAGCAGGTGGTACGCCCCACGGGGCTGGTGGACCCAGAGGTAGAAGTCAGGCCGGCGCAAACCCAGGTGGATGATGCACTGTCGGAAATTCGCGCGCGTGTGGGCGTCGATGAACGCGTGTTGATTACGGTATTGACCAAGCGCATGGCAGAGGATTTGACCGAATATTTGTCGGAGCATGGCGTGCGAGTGCGCTACTTGCATTCGGATATCGATACCGTAGAGCGCGTAGAGATTATTCGCGATCTACGGCTGGGCGAATTTGATGTATTGGTAGGCATTAATTTATTGCGCGAAGGCCTGGATATGCCCGAGGTGTCACTGGTATTGATTATGGACGCCGACAAAGAAGGTTTTTTGCGCTCGGAGCGCTCGCTGATTCAGACCATTGGGCGCGCCGCGCGCAACATCAATGGTAAAGCTGTTTTGTACGCCGATAAAATAACAGGCTCAATGCAGCGCGCGATGGATGAAACAGAGCGCCGCCGCGAGAAGCAGGTGGCACACAACGAAAAACATGGCATTACGCCAAAAGGCGTTAAAAAGTCGGTTGCCGATATTCTGGAAGCCGGTCAGGCGCCCGGTAAGAAAAAGCGCCAGAAGGTGGCCGAAGGCAAATCGCGTTACGAAATTGAGGAACCTGTGCGCGACGTGTGGGCACACATTGCTCAGTTAGAAGAGCAGATGTTTCAGCACGCTAAAAATTTGGAGTTTGAACAGGCGGCGCAATTGCGCGATACCATCACTCGACTCAAGCAGCAGGCAGTGTAGCTGTTGAGCGCAAGGGCGACTAAGTCGCCGTCGTTCAATAGAGTTCGACCACCACGCGAAAGCCCACATCATCGTACCGTTTGCCTGGGAGCTTGCCCTCGCGCGCGTAGCTGGTGATTTCCTTTGCCGAGGATTTCATAGAGCCGCCGCGCACTGTGCGCTTGCCACAATCGGATACAACTACAGCGCTGCCGTCTCTAGGGGCGGATAAGTAGTGATTTTGAAAGCAGTCCTGCACCCATTCTGCCACATTGCCGGCGGTATCGTGAACGCCAAAACCGTTGGCGCTGTAACTGCCAACTGGCGCTGTTTTGGCGACAAAGATGCCTGAGAAATCGCTGTCGCAGCCACTGCGACAATTGGCTTTACCTTTGCTGCTACCGTCCCACCAATAGTCGGATTCGGTGTTGGCGCGGGCGACGTATTCCCATTCGGCCTCGGTAGGCAAGCGGTAGCGCTTGCCCGTGGATCTCGATAGCCAAGCCACGTACTGTTGCGCGTCCTGCCAGCTAACATTCATTACTGGGCGGCTGCCTCGCCCCCAGCGATTGTCATCGGGCAATTGAATGCCGCTGGCTTTGGCAAACTTTTCGTAGTCTGCAAAGGTAATTTCGAAGCGGCTGATTGCAAAAGCTTCGTCGATAGTTACGGTGCGAACGGGCATTGTGACGCTATCGCTTTTGTCGCCCATTTGGTATTGGCCCGGGCCAATAATGACCATTTCTGGCCCCAGGTCGCCGTTAGATAAATCATTTTTAAACAAACTGCCCGGCACCACTTTTTTGCGTAGCACGACTGGATGGTTAATCGATGTGTTGTCGATTTGTACCCATTCCTCGACGTCGTGATAGCCCTCGGCTCTGACTTCTACCAGATAGCGGCCCGCCGGCAGTTCGATGCCGTGACGGTAGCGCTCGCGAATATTCAGTATTCGAATTCGCGCGTCTTCCGGATTGGCTTTAACGGTAAAACTATAGGTCGGCACTGGTTCGGGTTCTGGCTCTGGGTCTGCCATTGCAGTTGCAGCGGGCTCTTCATCCTCGGTGGTTAATGCCGATGTTGGTTCATTCTGTGTGGCAAGGGGTGCAATTACTGCGCTGGGCGTTGGCGTAGCCTGGGGTAGGCTTAGTGGTGCTGGCTGAGAGCGTAACACCGGTTGAGGGGTTTCTACGGCCACTGCTGGCAGCACCACCTTTGCTTTCTCGTCGACCAGTGCCGCACTAAAGTGGGCGGCATTGGTAAGTAGTTGCGGGTAGCGGGCCTCGCCCGGCAGCTCAAAGCGTGCCAATGCCACAGAAAAAGTAAACCATAAAATACCCAGTACCAGTGATATCGACAGCACGCGGGCCAGGCTGAATTTGGGGCGGTGCCCCGAGGCCTGATAAAACGCCGCCTTTTGAATACGCGTTGAAACAACCGTAGAGCGATCGTTTTCTCCGCTGTCGGGTGTGGTGCGCACCTCGGTAACGGTGATGTCCGGACGGCGATAGAAGCCGCGCTTAGGCGACCAGCGCCAGCTGTAAACTTCTTTTGCCAGGGCTTTAACTTGGGACGATATGGCCGCGTAACTGGTGAGCACCAAGGCCTTGAATAGGGTGGCAATGTGCATTGCCGAGGGCTCGGTATTGGACATGTAGCGGGGCCGGCTACCGCTGAGCGTTGCATCCAGTTCGTCTATGGCGAGCACGATCTCCCGTCCCCGCTGGTAGCGGTCATTTGGGTCTTTGGCCAGCAGTTTGTTCAGGAGTTTTTGATACAGCGAATATTGGGGCGGCAACTTCGGAATCGGGGCCGTTAGGTGCTTTATGGCAATGGCGACGGCTTCATCGGCCTTGAAGGGCACAGACCCCGTGAGCATTTCGTAAAACACGATGCCCAGGCTGTAAATGTCGGAGCGGCCGTCAATCGCCTTGCCGCGTGCCTGCTCGGGGCTCATGTAGTGAGGCGTGCCCACTACCATGCCGGCATTGGTCATTTGCGACGAGCTGCTGACGGTTTTGGCAACGCCAAAATCTGATAAAACTGCCGAGCTGTTTTCGCGAAACAGAATATTTTCTGGCTTGATATCCCTGTGGATGTAGCCTTTTTCATGGGCCAGATCCAGTGCCAGAGCCATTTCGCGCATAATGCGCAAAATTTCTGCGGTGCTGAGACCGGTGGCCATTTTATCGTGCACTGAACCGCCCGGCAGGTAGTCCATGGCAATGTAATTGAGATTCTTGTAGCGCCCAATATCGTAAATCGACACGATATTGGGGTGCGACAACTGGCCAACGATGTTGGCTTCGCGCTGAAATCGTTCGCTAAAAATCGGATCTGCATTCAGTGCTGGCGACATAACCTTTAGCGCCACTTCGCGACCAACGCTTAGCTGAATGGCCAGGTAAACGGTGGACATGCCGCCTTGATTAATTTTGCGAATAATACGGTAACCGGGAATTTGCATGTCGTGTCAGCCGAAGACCCAGTAACAGAGCAGCCCAAACGACGCGAGTGCCAGGCTGTAGAGTGAAAAATCGAGGCCCGGGTTACCGGTCAGATCGGGCAGCCAGTCGGTAATAGCCATATAAAAGCGGCGTTTGCTCAGCGGCGACTCCACCACTTGCAGGGTGATATTGTCGTTGCCGCCGCTGTCGAGTGCGGCCTGAAGTAATCGCGCGACGGCATCCTTTGGCGAGCGGCATTCGCACAGAATACGCGCTAGGGTTTCGTCGTCGAGTTCATCGGTCAGGCCATCGGAGCACAGAAGAATCCACTGATCTTTTTCCCAGATCCCGTGTACCTGATCGACGCGCACTTGTTTTAGTTCGAGTGAGCCGAGACACTGGGTTATGACGTTGCGATCTGGGTGCTGATCCTTGTCGGAGGCGCTAATTGCGCCTGTGTCTACCAACATCTGCACGTAGGAGTGGTCCAGTGTCAGTTGTTCCAAGCTGCCGCCGTCGGGTTTAAACGTCCAGAGGTAGGCGCGGCTGTCGCCCACCCAGGCAATTTCATACTCGCTTTGTCGGCTTTTCAGTGCCACCACCGTGCTACCCATGCCGGGTGCGCCAACACCGCGCCGAACGGCGTCCAGGATGGCGTTGTGAGAATACTCAATGGCATGCGTCAGGCTGGCTTGAATGCTCACCTGTTGCTTGATGCTGTCGCGTACGATGGCGCTGGCCACTTCGCCGGCTTCATGGCCACCCATGCCATCTGCCACCAGCCATACGCCAACATTCGGACCCGCATAATAGGTGTCTTCGTTGTTGTCGCGAGACAGGCCCTTATCAGTGGCTGCGCTGTAGTTGAGTGGTGGCATCTGCCGTCCTGCTCATTGGATTGCTTTTATTGTTGATATGATTCAGTTATTGCACGATCAACGGGTAATCGCGGATACGAATCACAGTTTACCGCTTAAATGTAATCGGTAAAGTCATTTTTAGCTAACCTATTGAAAGACTTCAGGCTTTTCTGCATCATCGGTGCTCGGGCAGCCGGGGCCTAGTGGCTTTGGCTAACTGTCCGATTAACTAAAGGGCCCGCAGGGGCTGACGACAGTCTGCTCTTTGGTCTGTACGTATTGGGGAACGCAAACATGTTAAAACTCCGCTTTAAAAACAATAAGCATAATGCGGTGTGGCTGGTGGAGCCAAAGGTCACAATTGGACGTGCCCAGAAAAATGACATGGTCGTCGACGATACCAGCGTGGCTGAACTGCACGCAGAAATCCACGTGGATCACGAAGAGTTACTCTTAAAAGTCTTGTCGCCCGAACAACCCGTGCGCGTCAATGAGACGGCGGTCACAAAATCGCACCCGCTAAAAGTGAACGATGTGTTGACCTTGGGCAAAGTTCAATTGCAGGTGGTAGATCCCAAACAGGAGCCCAAGGCAATTCCCACGCTGGTGCGCACAGAGACAACCGGTTGGTCGCTGAAGGCGAATCATGCGGCACTGGCGAATAAAGTATTCAATATTGGCGCGCAGACCTTGGTCGGTCGAGCCAGCGATTGCGACATAGTGCTGGCGGCGGCCCACCTGTCTCGGCGGCACGCGGAGCTGACGGTTAAAGAGGGCTTGCTGTATGTTAAAGATCTGGGCTCAGCCAATGGCACCTTTCTAAATGGTACGCCTGTAACTGAAGCAAGGGTTAAGCGCGGGGACGAGTTGCGGTTTGACACGCTCAGTTTTGGGGTGGTTGGGCCCACTGATGATATGGACAAAACCAGCATCCGCGCGACGCCCAAACAAAAGTCCCCGGCAGCGACCCGCAAACCCGCGGTTAAAAAGCCTGGCGATGCAAGCCGCGAGCAAGTTAAAGCGGCCATGTCTGCCCCTGAGCCCGCGCAGGACGCGCCGCGCTCGTCGGCATTTACGGGCTTGAGCATTGGGGTGCTGCTGTTGGCGGGCGTGGTCTACTGGGCTTGGCAGGCAGGTCATTTAACCTTTTAGTCGTAATGGGGCTGGCCCCCCTCAATTGTCAGAACACTGTCCTGATAGTCCCAGCCATCCTGATCATAGATACGATAAATGGCAGCGGTGCCCTGGATTGGCCGAGAGGTGGCGGTTGTCTTGGGCAATGGCCGCCAGGGCAGTGGTATCGGATTAAACGTCGATTGGTGCAGTCTGCCCCGTTCCATACCGCTTTCCAAGTTCTAAGCATTGCGTTTCTTAACGCAAATTAGTGCTCAAGTTTTGCGCAGTGATGCCGATACCTCCACAAGCTGGCCAAACCATCCAGAGGGAGGTTCCCATGTTGGCATTGAGCCCCATCAATTCGCAATTTCATTCGCAAGCGCTCGATATGCCGCGTGCACCGCTGCAGGGCCGTCAGGCGACGCAGGTCTCGGCGCCCCCATCGCAGGGGATCGCCAAGGGTGAGCCCATGCCAAGCGTGAGCGAACGGCGCATGACGCCAGACCGGGCGGCGGGCAATATTCTCCTGTTTATCGAAAAGCAGCTCCACGCGGATGCCGCGGCGGGCGACTCTCCGGCGCAACTGCAGAGCCGCTTGGAGGCGGGCTTATCGGGCTTTCTGAAAGGGTTTAATGAAGCCAAGCAAATATTAGAGGAGAGCGGTCTCCTGTCCGATGAGTTGATGGCCGAAATTGGCGCCACCTACGACAAGGTGCTGCAAGGGCTGGCAAATCTGGCCAAGGAGCTGGATTTGGACGATTCGGCCATTGTGGCGGCACAAACACCCAGTGCGGAGCCTGCGATCAATGCGCCAAAGAGTGTGAATCTTGACCTGTCGGCCTTGCGTGGCGTAACCAAGGCCAGTCGATCTTTTGACTTTACGCTCACGACCCAAGAGGGCGACAAGGTTCAGATCAATGCTGCGAGCTTTATGAAAGCGAAAGTCCACATGGGCGAGAGTGGCTTCGGTGCAAAACTGCAACAGGGCAACGCCTTTGAGCTGCGTATTCAAGGCGACCTTAATGCAGACGAGTTGACTGCTATCAACGACTTATTAGGACAGGTCAATGATTTGGCGGCACAGTTTTACGATGGCGATCTGGATGCGGCGTTTCAGGCAGCTCTTGACTTACAGTTTGATGCCGATGAAATTGCCAGTTTTGCCGTGGACATGAAGCAGACACTGGTGCAGAAGGTCAGCAGCACTTACGGCCAGCAGCCGGCCCCTGTCAATCAGCGTTTACAACCCCTGGGCCAAATGGCGGAACAAGTGCAGGCAGCGCTAGAGTCTGCCCGTCAGTTTATGGAGCCCACAGCGTTGTTAAGTTCGCTTCTCGAGCGAATGGGCGATGTGCTTTTCGAGGCGCCCGAAGGCAATCAGTCTGCTCTGCACAAGCTGTTTGGACAAGTGGCCGATAGTATGTTGGAAAAATTAGCTTAATCTAGGTCTGTTTATTGGTATTTATGCAACTCACTTAGCGGGTGGTTGCAAGGCTGTATTCGCGGTTACAATGGGGGCTGGCAAATTTTATAAGGATTATAATTGGAGCGGTTATCGGTGAGATGGCACGCTTTAATTAATGCGCGATGACCCCCGCAAATGCATCTACTACCAGGGTAAACGCCACCGCCGCTGAGCGGTCATTGGTATTGTTTGGCACCGCCGGCTGCCATTTGTGCGACATAGCTGAGGCGTTGATCTACGAAGTACTTTCCGACCAGCCTGTTGCTGCAAGGCTGACACTGAAAGATATTGTAGAGGCCGATCACTTAATGACCAGCTATGCCGTGCGGATACCGGTATTACAGTACGGTGCACGGGAGTTGGATTGGCCCTTCTCAGAAGAACAGGTGCGCGACCTGTTGCGGGCCTAATTGCACTGCCTGGGCGCAGGTTTTTCTATTTGCTAACCGCTAATCTCAATAGGGTACATGCTGCCGTGATTTAAGGTAGGCGAATTTAATTGGAGTAGCCACGGCTATTCAAATACCAGCGCCTCCAGCGCGCTGTTTACCCAGACTAAGCTTTCCGTATAGAAATGGCTTAATGCGGAGGCTTCTACGCCTTTTTCCTCTAGCCAGTGCCAACTGATGTTGTCCCAGTCCGCCTTTTCATATTGCTTGATAATTTCAAGTACCTGACCTTCCGTGTGTTTATGAAACAGTAGCGAGTCGCGTAAATTTTCGCTGATTGCCACTTTTTCCAGCAGTTCGGTCATGGGGGCATCCATGAAGGCGTCGATGGTGGAGAGCAGGCCGACGGTAAAAAATGAATCTCCGCGTTTAGTATTACTCACTGCTTCGCCCAGAGTTTGGCAAAAGCGTGCCCTGACCAGTGTTGAAATACAAAGCTCTCTGGGTTTTTCGTCAATGCTCGCCATGGACAGCAATGTAACCCAGCTTCGTACTTGAATTAGCCCAAGTAGCGTAATAGCTTGGCGTAAGGATTCAATTTTACAAACAAAATGAAACGCCGCTGAGTTGATTAACTTCAGCAGTTTGTAACTCAATACCGGGTCTTGTGCGATGAGGTGTTCAATGGTTTCTATGTCTGTGGAGGGGTCGTTGAGTTTCGCTAAAAGTTGAAGAATAGTTTGCCTGCTTTCAGAAACTTTGCGACCCTTCATGATTTGCGGGCGCGACAAAAAATATCCTTGAAACAACTCGAAACCTAGGGCTTTGCAGTGCTCTAGCATTTCGTAAGTCTCTATTTTTTCTGCGAGAAGAGTAACGCCCAGCGGTTTGAGGTAGTTGACGTGATATTGCAGTTCTTCCTCTGAGAGCGCGAGGACATCAAGCTTCACAATATCTGCATATTCAAGCATCTTAAAGCTGCTGGAATTGAGCGTGAAATCATCCAGGGCAATGGTATAGCCCTGTGCGCGAATTTGGCCCAGTGATGCTAATAGGTGGTTGTCAACTATCTGATCTTCGAGTACCTCGACAACCAATTGCGTACGACTGAAGGGCGGCGTACGCAATAGGAGATTTCGAGTAAAGTTGATGAATGCTTTGTATTCGCCCACCACTTCGCCAATGCTTAGATCGGTAAAGGCGCGCAGCAATACTTGTGAACTCGCCTGGTCGCCGTCGGTGACATTGGCATAATTTTCTGCACTGTCTCGACACAATAGTTCATAGGCATAGACAGCCATATGTTTGTCGAATATGGGTTGGCGCGCCAGAAGTGGTTGGTTTCTATCCATGGGGCAGGGGGGTCTCAACTACAAATCTTAAGACGTTCGCCTAAGTGTAGTGCCTTCGGGCCAGAGTTTGGAGGTAAATGTTAAATTTATTGGTCTAAGCTATAGGCAGTGGTTGTCGGGGCAGATCTATGTCGAAGTTGCTTGATAGCGTGGATGCGCGCACAAAGCTAGTCGGTGAGAACCGGCTAGAGCTTTTGTTATTCCGCTTGGCGGGCCGGCAGGTTTTTGCACTCAATGTCTTCAAGATACAGGAGGTGGTTCAGGTGCCGGAGATCACGGCGATGCCACATCGCCATGCCGTGGTGCGCGGCGTAACACACCTGCGCAATCAAACCATCTCTGTAATCGATCTTAGCGCTGCAATTGGACTTAAGCCACTGACTGATATAACTGATTGCAATATGATCGTTACTGAGTACAACCGCAGTATTCAGGGCTTTCTGGTGAAATCCGTGGACCGAATTGTCAATCTCAATTGGGACGTGGTGCTGCCGCCGCCCTCTGGGTCTGGTCGCAGCCATTTTTTAACGGCCATTACCCATATCGACAGTCATATTGTGGAAGTGCTGGATGTGGAGCGGGTGTTGGCAGATATAATCCCCTACGATACCCGCGTATCCCAGGCTGTTCTGGACCACAACCTGGTCCAAAAAGCTAAGGCCGCCAAATTAAAACTTCTTATGGCCGATGATTCCAGCACTGCGCTGGGCCAGGTGCGCGATACTTTAAAGCATTTAGGCGTCGAGGTTATCGGGGTGCAGGACGGCCTGCAGGCATTGCAGCTATTGCGGCGCTGGGTGGCAGAGGGTATCGACGTATACTCCCATATCTTTATGGTGATTACCGATGCAGAAATGCCGGAAATGGATGGCTATCGTCTTACCCATGAGATTCGCAAAGACCCGGCGTTGCGCGATTTATTTGTTGTGCTGCATACGTCACTCAGTGGCAGCTTTAACCATGCGATGGTGGAAAAAGTGGGCTGCAACGGATTTCTCTCCAAGTTTCAGCCCGATGCGTTGGCAGAAGTGGTGCAGGACCGCATGAAAGCCCTTTTGGAAAGTTCTTGAGGTGTTGCAGCTACTGTGGATTGCAGATGCTTTAGCCGTCGCTGATACCTTTTAAGCGAGCGCCGGTGGATCGGCCGCCGCTCGCTTCCCGACTTAACTATCGGCGCTCTATTGGTTCTTAAAGTGCGCCGGCGCTGGACGAGATACCCGCCGCCGACGGCTTGGCTATGAGCCCGGTAGCGCCGCGCAATGTGTTGACATCGGCGCCATTGCGATAGGCATAGATAACCGAGAAAACCATGACGTTTTGCACATAGTTGCGGGTTTCGCTAAAGGGAATGGTTTCTATCCAGATATCCAGCGGCAGTTGGTCGCGCCCTTCGTCCAGCCAGCGATCGACACGGTGAGGGCCCGCGTTATACGCCGCAGCTGCAAAGGCGGGATTGCCCGCGTACCGGCCGAGCATCTCATTCAGGTAGCGACTGCCCAGCGCGATGTTGAATTCTGGCTTAAGCAAATCACGCTGCTGGTAGCGCATACCGGCTTTCGAGGCCGTTTGCTTGGCAGTTGCGGGCATGAGTTGCATTAATCCCAGTGCACCGGCAGAGCTGCGGGCATCCTCGGCAAAGGCGCTCTCCTGTCGGGCGATGGCAAACAGCAGATTGGCATCCATAGATTGTTGGCGTGCCTGGGCTTCCATCTGCTCGGCGAATGCCAGAGGGAAACGCACCGTCAGGTCGTTCCAGGCCCGCGCCTCAATCATGGCCTGAATGCCCTTGCGGTGCCAGCCCCAGTGATAGGCCAAGGTGCCTGCGGCTTGTAGTTGTTGGGCGTTTAGTTGCTTGGACGTGTAATACCACTCGGCTCTGGCCAAGCCCAGGTTACCGATATCGTAAAAGGCCTTGGCTCTGGCGATGCCCGCGTGGGTTTGTACCAGCGCCTGATCGGCGAGTGGAACCTGAGAGGGTTGATCCTCCAGTGTATAGGTCAGTCCGAGCCTGTCGGCGGCGAGAAAGCCGTAGAAGCTGCGTCCCTGTGCCAAGGCATGGTAGCTAGCTTCGATGGATGGGTTGGGTGGCAGTTGGTGTCCCTGGGCCTCCGCCGCGCGGGTTGCCCAGTACTGCCAGCGCGGTGTCGTGCGTTCGTCTTCGGGTAAGGCGCTAATCCAGCGGCTGACTGCGCCCCAATCCTGATCGTCTAAGGCGCTTCGTACGAGCTGGTTAATCATTTCACTGTCGGCGTTGGCGGTGACCTTGGTGGCCAGCTTATAGGCTTCGGCGGTGTGATCTTTGCGGGCCAGTGATTTGATCAAATATGCCTGGGTGGTGCGGCGCTGCTGATCGGGAAAGAGCTGCTGTGCGTCGTAAGATTGCCACAGAGTTGCCGCCTTCAGTGGGTCGAGACGCGCGAGCCGTTGCAACCCGTGCATGATGGTGAACTGTGTCTCTGGTGTCTGACTGGCAAAGCGATCTGTATGTTGTAGCTGGTGTGGGTTGCGGTCAACCGACAGCAAGCGCTCTAGGGCGGGCTGAATTTCTGCAGGTGCGCGCTTGGCGATATAGCGGGCCAATTGTAGCTTACGATTTTCAACAGCCTTAGTCGCCCGGCTCCAACTCAGGGCCGCTGTTTGACCGCCGGCGCTAGCCCAAAGGTCAAATAGCGGATCGCAGGCCTTGGGCAAGGAGAAGCCCTGATTCCAGACTTCGCCCACCTCTTGCAGTGCACTTTCATCGCCTGTGAGCAGGCGGGCGCGCAAGTAGTGGCAGGTTAGTGCGCGATCATTTAAGTCGGCAGAATAATAACTTTGTAAATCGTGCCAATGCTTTTTGCGCTCCAACGTGTAGAGCCAGTCACGCCTTAGGCGATCGGCTAAATAGGTTTTTGCGTGAACGTATAAAAAGTCGTCCACCTCGCGATAGGGAAGCCCGGTCAATCGTTTAGTCAGCGCGCGGTAGTCGAGGTAGGGGAGCAATGGATAGCCGGCGAGTTGAGGGCGAAGTGCCTGGAACTCGGTGAGCTTATTGTGGGCGATGGCTTTTTGCGCCTGCCGGAAGCGCTCTTGATAGATGCGCTTAGTATCGTCATCCCAGCTCAGGTAAGGCTGTAATGTTGGACTGTCTTGAGGCGTTTCGGCCAGTAGGGGTTGGGCCGCCTGTGCGGTTGCCGCGATTAATGCACAGCCAGCAACACCAGCAATAAAGGCGGGGGTGACAAATAAGTTGCTGAACAGTTTGTCTTTGATGGTTTGATGAACCAAAGTCGCGACGTCTCTGATGCCTGCACAGAGCCTGCTTCGGGTTGTTGTACATGGTTGTGACAGACTGAAACGCTGTGCCTGCACTGCAGAGACCATGGATACCTCGCACTGGTCGGTTTGTGTTTATTGTGCTCGCTGGGGTATGTCCGTTGGTGCTGTTTTTCCCCGTCAACCCCGATGCAGGGTTATAACAGGCGCTCGCATAATACCCTAGTATAGATGAGTCCTGAGGTGTAGGTGAAGTGGTGGCCTGGAAAGGATGCAGTTTATTACCGCTATGCGTATCATGCGCCCCTTGATTTTGAGAGTTTGGAACGCTATGCCACTGATCCGTTTAGACAATGCCTCCCTTCACTTTGGTCTCCAAGTGATTCTAGACAAGGTGCAACTGCTGGTAGAGCCGGGCCAGCGTATGTGTCTGCTGGGCCATAACGGCGCAGGTAAATCAACCTTGATGAAGGTGATCAGCGGCGACATGGCTCTGGATGAAGGTGAAATTTGGCGTCAGCCGGGGCTTAAACTCGCGCGTTTAGAGCAGGACCTGCCCGAGCCGGATGAGCTGACTGTATTCGAGGTGGTGTCTAAAGGATTTGAGCGGGTCGGGGAGTTAATTGCGCGCTACCATAAGCTGGCCATGGCGGCCGAACCCGATATGACGCTGCTTGGGCAGTTGCAAAGTCAGATTGAAACTGCCGATGGTTGGGCTATTGAACAGAAAGTACAGTCGATTTTGACGCGCTTAAATTTGCCTGGCGAGGCGCTGATGTCGTCATTGTCGGGCGGATGGCGCCGCCGAGTGGCCTTGGCTAAGGCGCTGGTGATAGAACCAGACCTGTTGATGCTGGACGAGCCCACCAACCACTTGGATATCGAAGCCATTGAATGGCTGGAAAACCAAATCAAACAATTTAAAGGTGCCGTGGTATTTGTCACGCACGATCGTGCTTTGGTGCAAAAGCTGGCCACCCACATCGTCGAGCTTGACCGGGGGCAGTTGCGTTGTTGGGATGGCGACTACCAAAGCTTTTTAACCTTTCGCGAGCAGCAAATGGCCGAGGAAGATCGGCACAATGCACTTTTTGATAAACGCCTCGCAGAGGAAGAGGTGTGGATCAGGCAGGGTATCAAAGCCCGACGCACCCGCAACGAAGGGCGAGTGCGTGCCCTGAAGGCGCTGCGGGTTGAGCGCGCCCAACGGCGTGAGCGCCAGGGCCAGGCAAGTTTTGAATTACAACAAGCGGACAATAGTGGCAAATTAGTGGCGGAACTGACTCGAGTGTCACACCACTATGGCGACAAAGCGTTGATTCAGGATTTCTCTACAACGTTGGTGCGCGGCGACAGGATTGGTTTCCTGGGGCCCAATGGCGCTGGTAAGAGTACGCTGTTGAAGATCATATTGGGTCAGCTAACACCAGCTCAGGGGAAGGTAAAACTGGGCACCAATTTGTCGGTGGCCTATTTTGATCAACTGCGCGATCAACTCGATCTCGACAAAAATGCCGTGGATAACATTGCCGAAGGACGCGAGTTTATCGATGTCAATGGCAAGCGCAAACACATCATTTCCTACTTGTCAGACTTCCTATTTACCGGGGAGCGCGCGCGAACGCCGCTGCGCGTACTTTCGGGTGGCGAGCGCAATCGGGTATTGTTGGCGCGCTTATTCAGCAAGCCCGCTAATTTGTTAGTGCTCGATGAGCCCACTAACGACCTCGATGTTGAAACCCTGGAATTGCTAGAGGAGCTGTTAGGCAACTATGAGGGCACCTTGCTCCTGGTGAGTCACGATCGGGCTTTCCTGGATAATGTTGTAACGAGTTGTTTTGCCTTCGAGGGCGATGGTCGCGTACGCGAGTATGTGGGCGGTTACGAAGACTGGTTGCGGCAGGGCGGGCGCTGGCACCGTGCAGCTGAACAAGTAAACGCCGAGACGCCTGATACCCCCGCACCGTCCAAACCTGATAGCGATACTACACAAGCACCGGCGCGGACCAAAAAACTCAGCTACAAGCTGCAGCGTGAACTGGAGCAATTACCCGGACAGATAGAACAATTGGAAAGGGATATTGCCGAGCTGCAACAGACCATTGCCGCGCCGGACTTTTTTGAGGGCGACAGAGCGGTAGCCGAGGCAACCCTGGCGACCTTAGCCGCCAAGGAAGCCGAACTGGAACAGGCCTTTGAGCGCTGGGCCGAGCTGGATGCGCTCTAGCGCCGCCAAGGTGGAACAGAGAGCTTCAGAGGCTTTCTTCAACTCGCACGGCTAATACGTCCCGATGAGCGCCATGCAATACGCCATTGGCGGTAGAACCCAGTAAGAGCGCAAGGCCCTGGCGGCCATGGCTACCAACGACGATGAGATCGGCGTTGTGCTCATCGGCGAAGTTGTGCAACTCGGCAGCAGGTTGCCCCACCAACAAATGGCAGTGCTGGACCGTTAGCTTGTGGCTGTGCGCAAGCTTGTGTAATTGCGCTTCAGCTTGCCCTTGCAGCTGTGTTTGTATTTCGGTGAGATCCATAGGAATGTCGCCGCCATAGGCAAAGGTTAGCGGCTCCAGTACGTGCACCAAGTACACGTTGGCCGAATAAAGCTCGGCCAGTTGTTGGGCGCGCTGCACAACCTGGGAGGACTCAGGTGACAGATCAATACCCACAACGATGTGTTGGTAGTTGTTCATTTGGACTCTCCTGCGTCGTTGATTAGGTTTAATACTAGCGTGGCTGTATCGGCACTTAAAGTCAAAGGAGTACAAACGAGTGGGCGAGTGGGGAAGTTGGCTGATTATCATTGCAGTGGTTGCGCTGGCCGTCGGGCCGGTGATGATGTTTCAGCCCAGTGCTGGGCAGCGCAAGTTGGCGAGCTTGCGTGCCGCAGCCAATGGGAAGGGCATAC
Organism: Simiduia sp.; assembly: GCF_058345725.1. Lineage (NCBI taxonomy): Bacteria > Pseudomonadati > Pseudomonadota > Gammaproteobacteria > Cellvibrionales > Cellvibrionaceae > Simiduia > Simiduia sp. Next base: position 32,154 of record NZ_JBTUOC010000071.1, read on the forward strand.
GCGTACGGCTGGCCAGTGGCAATGTTACCGAACTTAAGGGGACGGCTTTGTATGCCTTGCCCTGGCAGCACAAGGCGCTAAAAGGCGAGCTGTGGTCGCTCATCTATAAGGATTACGAACACGAATTGCACCTGTTGCAGCGTTGGGCTGCTCAGGGTGTCGATGATCCACTGCGCGAGCTTCTGTTGGGGCACTTGCCGGCGCTTCCAGCCTCGGTATCGGGTGTCAGTGCAGGGCCCGAAGGTTTGGGAATTAATTGGAGTGAGCGCGGCTCCATGGCGGAATTGGAGTCGCTCATAGGCTGGCTGGCCGAGCTGCAAGCTGCACTTGTGTCACTACGGGCTTAGCGAAGAGTTCTTTTATTCCAGTAGGTCGTCTAGCAATTGATCGGTTTTTTGCGCCTGTAAATCCGGGTTCAAGTAGGTCTCAGGCATGAGCGCTTCGCTAATTGAAGTGCGCCGCCCCTCCAGAATGTCGGCCAATTCCTTGATCATTTGGTGCCGGCGGCTGTCGGAGTGAGTAGATTGAATCAGCAGCTGTCTGGCTTTCTTGTAATAGGCGTGTGCCGACAGCGGATTGCTCTTGTTCATCGCTTTGTGGCCCTGGCCAATCATAGAGATGGCGTCCACCATCAAGTGTTGGTAGCTCAATTCGCGCACAAATAGCTGCATTTCCTCCATGGAAATCTTGGCGTGGGCCTGGCGGTGGCGAATAACCTTGGCTGCTTCGGTGAGGTGCTTTTGCGCCAGTGCAATCTTGACATCGCTCTCTAGCAGTCTTTTGGGCTTTAGCGGTAGATTGCTAGCCAAGTGGCTGCCCCTTTGCTGGGCGGTATTCAGACCCGCCTCCAGGTAGGGTAGATTGGGGTCTAAATCGATCATGGCTTGGTACATGTCGACAATTTCTTCGTTGATCTGGATCAGAATGTCGGGGTTTTCCAGCAGGTGGGTGAGGTGGATTAATAGGGTTTCCAGCTCGTCGACACGCATTTTCAGTTTGCGCAGGCGGATGCGTCGAGACCGCAGTCGCTCCTCCCGCTGATTGGCGATGCTCACCACCAGCAGTGACAAAATCGCGATTGCACAAAATATAATCAGACTGGTCAAGCCCTGCCCCCGTCGCTAAGGACCCAAGAAAAAACTTTCCATTACTGCAATTGTAGCAAGAGGGTTGTCGGCCGGCCGAATTTAAACTTTATTTGCCTGGTATTAATATTCAATGAAAACAACAGCTTAACTTGTTATTTCAAGGGAAGATTAAGCCCGATATAGGGCGTTAAATGCCGACCTTAATCCGCCCCTATCGCCAGGTGTGCTAAAAAGTAATCACTTGACCCACTCGCGCTGAGGTTTTATATATGCGCACCCTGAGCCGGAAAGGCACGCGGACGGAAATGGGCTTACACCAGTTTACGGGTGTAAGACGACCGTCTATATAAAGAAACAATACACGTATCAGAGACCATTTATGGCCAAATCACTTGTCATCGTCGAATCACCCGCCAAGGCAAAGACGATTAACAAATACCTCGGCAGTGATTTTGTCGTTAAATCCAGTGTTGGCCATATCCGGGATTTGCCCACCAGCGGCAGTGCTAAAGGCGCGGTAGATCCAAAGGAGCGTGCACGCCAGGCCGCCATAACGCGCAAACTGTCGCCCGAAGAAAAAGCTGCGCACAAAGAGGCGAAGGCTCGCGAGCAGTTAATTAATCGCATGGGCATCGATCCAGAGAACGACTGGAAAGCTCATTACGAAATATTGCCGGGCAAGGAAAAAGTTGTTAACGAACTCAAGCAATTGGCTGCCAAGGCCGATGAAATTTACCTCGCAACGGATTTGGACCGCGAGGGAGAAGCGATTGCTTGGCATCTGCGCGAGGCCATTGGCGGCGATGAAAGTCGCTACAAGCGCGTAGTGTTCAACGAAATCACTAAATCTGCCATTAAAGATGCCTTCGCCAAACCGGGCTCTTTGGATTTAGATCGAGTTTACGCGCAGCAGGCGCGTCGTTTCTTAGATCGAGTAGTGGGTTATATGGTGTCGCCACTACTGTGGGAAAAAGTAGCTCGCGGATTGTCAGCCGGGCGTGTTCAATCCGTGGCGGTGCGATTATTGGTTGAACGCGAGCAAGAAATTCGCGCCTTTATTCCAGAGGAATACTGGGATCTATTTGCCAATTTAAAGACCAAAGATGCACACAAGCTGCGTTTTGAAGTAAAAAAATATCAGGATCAAGCGTTCAAACCGCTGACCGAGGCGCAAACCCAGGTTGCAGTGCAGGCGCTTGAATCGGCCAGTTATGTGGTGGCAGAGCGCGAAGATAAGCCCACCAAATCGCGCCCCTCTGCGCCCTTTATCACCTCGACGCTACAGCAGGCCGCCAGTACCCGTTTGGGCTTTAGTGTTAAAAAGACCATGATGATGGCCCAGCGCTTATACGAGGCTGGCTACATTACCTACATGCGTACTGACTCGACCAATTTGAGTGCAGATGCTGTGAATGCCTGTCGGGATTACATTGTCGATAACTTTGGCAAGCGTTATCTGCCTGAAGCGCCGAACGTTTACAGCAGCAAAGACGGCGCGCAAGAGGCGCACGAGGCCATTCGCCCCTCCGATGTCACTTTAATGCCCGCGCATTTGAAGGGCATGGAGCGCGATGCAGAGCGACTGTACGGGCTTATTTGGCAGCAATTTGTCGCCTGTCAGATGACGCCGGCTGAATTTACCTCCACGGCCATCGTGGCCAAGGCGGGCGACTATGAGTTGCGCACGCGCGGCCGCGTTATTCGCTTTGACGGCTTTATGAAAGTGATGCCGGCGCAGGCTAAAAAAGATGAAGATGTGGTATTGCCCGATGTGAAAGTGGGTGAGAACCTGTCCCTGCTGGCATTAGAGCCCAACCAGCACTTTACCAAACCGCCCGCGCGCTATTCGGAAGCGGCATTGGTAAAAGAGCTGGAGAAACGCGGTATTGGCAGGCCCTCCACCTATGCTGCCATTATTTCTACCATTCAAGATCGCGGTTACGCCCGGGTTGAAGGGCGTCGTTTTTTTGCAGAAAAAATGGGCGATATTGTTACCGAGCGCCTGGTCGAAAGTTTTGATGACATTATGGCATTTTCGTTCACCGCCGATTTGGAGCAGCAGCTCGATCGCATTGCTACTGGCGAGCGCGGATGGCGTGAGGTGTTAAACGAGTTTTACGAAAACTTTTCGGCAAAGCTCGCGCAAGCGAAAGCCAAAGAAAGCGGAATGCGGGCAAATGATCCCACAGACACGGACATTGAGTGCAGCAACTGCGGTCGCCATATGCAGATTCGCACGGGCACCACTGGGGTGTTTCTGGGTTGTTCTGGCTATGGTCTGCCGCCCAAGGAACGCTGTAAAAACACCATGAACCTGGTGTCCGGCGACGAGGCGATCAGTGCCGATGACGAGGAGGCGGAAACTCGCCTACTTAGAACTAAGCGGCGTTGTAAGATCTGTAAAGCCGCCATGGACAGCTACCTGCTCGACGAGAATCGCAAGTTGCATATTTGCGGCAATAACCCGGATTGTTCGGGTTACGAAGTGGAGACCGGCACCTTTAAAATCAAAGGCTACGACGGCCCAGTGCTCGAGTGCGATAAGTGCGGCAGCGAGATGCAGCTGAAAACTGGCCGCTTTGGAAAGTATTTTGGCTGTACAAACAGTGAGTGTAAAAATACCCGCAAGCTATTGAAAAATGGCGAAGCCGCGCCGCCCAAAATGGACCCGGTGCCCATGCCCGAGTTGGCCTGCCAGAAGGTGGAGGATCACTACATATTGCGCGATGGCGCTGCGGGACTATTCCTGGCCGCCAGCCAGTTCCCCAAAAATCGGGAAACGCGAGCGCCGTTGGTGAGCGAACTGTTGCCCCATAAAGACGCCATCGACAAAAAGTATGCTTTCTTATTTTCGGCGCCAGTTGCCGATGACGAAGGCAATCCCACGGTCGTGCGCTTCAACCGAAAGGAAAAGGTGCACTATGTGCAATCTGAAGTAGACGGCAAGGCCAGCGGTTGGAAGGCCACCTATGGTGGAGGCAAGTGGCAGGTTGAGGTGTCGGGTAAAGGCAGCGGTCGCAAAGCGGCCGCCAAAAAACCAGCAGCTAAAAAATCGGCCAAAAAGTAATCCATGAACAATGCCCGGTCAAAAGTAAACCAGCAATTGGCATGGTGTACAGGTTTGTTACACCAGTTTGGGGCATCGGCCTTACCCTGGCAGCAGCAAGCGCTTGTACAAGGATTGACCTGGCATTTACAGGCCGCGTATTTGGCATTTTTGCAAGAGCTTGCCGCCGAGTTGAAATTTAATGCCGATCAGCCATCGTCGGCATTGGATTTACTGCGCGTTGTGCCCGCGGGCCGGGCGCAACCCTTGGAGCTGCAGGAGCTGGTTAGGCTGGAGCAGAGCGATAGTTGGTTGGCGCAATTGCGGGCTCAATCCCAGCCGGGCGACCCCCGTTCTGGGCGTAGCAATGCGGTGGGAACAGAGCAGCTTATTGCCGTGGCGGGGGCAGGGGTGTTTGGATTGCCACAGGCGCGCGAGGCGTTAGCCGCGCTGACCGAACTGGTGGAGCGCAATCGGAGCCTTGGCGCAGAGTCTTAAGCTTGGCTTGAGTCGCGGTTTCGGCGAGCGCTAGGACCTCGGCAAAAGTGCTAATGTTTCATCACCCCGCAATACCGGCAGTCGCGATAGGGCCGCGACCATGCTTTTTTTACGCGCTCATTCAATGGCCAGTCGAGGGCGAACTCTCCAAAAAATGCTGTTAGAATAGGGGCTTGCACCTATTGGAGTTGTTATGTCCTCAGATTTGTACGAAATTATTGAGTTGTCTTCTGGTGAAATTGCCCTGCGTCGGGCGAATGAAGAGGGCGAGCCGCTGGTAACAATTCGTTTTTCAGAGGAGTCGTTGTATTTTTTGCAGGAAGCAAAATACGATGTGGCAAAGGCCATGATTGAAGCCGGTATGGAAGCTGCCGGTGAAGTAGCAGCGTCGCAAACTGATGCGGATACGTCATCCGCCACTGAAGACGCATTGGACGAGCCCAGTAAAACCATTCACTAGCCGTGTTAGCGGTTTTGTACCAAGATTAACCGGCAATTCCCCTGCGCCGCAGCGCGCTCTAGTTCCTTCATGACATCTTTTGGTTGGGCACTCAATTCTGCTACCACTGTGTGGCTGGTGCCGTTGGTTAGTGCCTCCCATGTCATCCACAAAATATCATTGGGGGAGTTGGCCTGAATCACCCGCAGGGTACGTGGATTAAGCCCCTGGTTTTTTAGCCAGCGCGGTTCCTGATTGTGGTGGCTGATCAGCGTTAGCCACTGCTGTTGGTTTTGATCGCTCAGATAGCGCACCATGGGCAGCAATACGGCGTTCTGGTCGCCGCCCGGAATGACGAGTTCAGTGACCCGACTGATATGGGCGATTGCGCGCGTGTCGGCTTGAGGCGCTACTGTTGGCGTCGCAGTGCCTTGCTGAAAGGGGAGGGGCTGCTGCTGATAGGTCTGCTGGGCGAATACTGCTGACATTACTGCTTACCTCGGCGCAAAACACCCACGCTCAAGCCTTCGATAGCAAAAGCTTGTGACTTAAGGTCGACTTCAATAACTTGAAAGTCGGGGTTTTCGGGGTGGAGTTTGAGATGGGCGCTGCCTCGCCGGTGCTCTAACCGCTTTACTGTTACCTCATCTTCTATGCGCGCCACGACAATGTCGCCTGTACGCGCTTCGGTGGTCCGGTGCACGGCCAGTAAATCGCCGTCGAGTATGCCCACGTCTTTCATGCTCATGCCGTGTACACGCAGCAAATAGTCGGCACCCGGGCTGAAGAAGCTCTGGGGTATTTCACAGTATTCTTCGATATTTTCTTCAGCCAAAATCGGATTGCCGGCGGCGACTCGGCCGATCAGTGGAATACCCGTTTCGGACTCGGGTAGGCGAATGCCGCGGGATGCGCCGGCAACCATTTCAATAGCGCCTTTGCGCGCCAGTGCCTTTAGATGCTCCTCGGCTGCATTGGCAGAGCGAAAACCCAATTCCTGTGCTATTTCGGCACGGGTTGGCGGGTAGCCAGTTTCATCAATGCAACGCTTGATTAGGTCCAATATTTCTTGCTGCCTGGCGGTGAGCTTGATCATCGTGATCTCCAGTGGTGGGCGCCGATGACGGGCCTCTGTTTTTTTATACAGTAACTGGGATTATATACAGTAAAATATATTCGGCAAGGGTTTAGCTGGCATAGCTATACTTAATTGGAAGCATCTTGATGTAATTTATTGATGTAAAAGGAGTTTTATATGTTTGATGCAAAAATGCCCGAAGCGTGGCGGGTGCTAAGAATTCAATCTGAGCTGGTGGATGGGATTGAGCAGCTTATTAAATTGCGCGGCGCAGTGACCGTGTTTGGCAGTGCGCGCACACCTACAGATCACGCCTACTACGAGGCGGCAGAAACTCTGGGCAGGCTGTTGGCCAGTGCGGGTATTCCGGTCATTACCGGTGGCGGTCCGGGTGTCATGGAGGCCGCTAACAAAGGCGCTTTGGAGGCCGGTGGTGACTCGGTGGGTTTAAATATTACTTTGCCCATGGAGCAGTCGCCCAATCCCTATCAGTCCATCAGCCTGACGTTTCGCTACTTCTTTGTGAGAAAGTTTATGTTTGTGAAGCACGCTGTGGGCTTTGTGATAATGCCCGGTGGCTTCGGCACTCTAGATGAGCTTTTTGAGGCCTTAACCTTGGTGCAGACGGGCAAGGTAGAGCCTTTTCCGATAGTGCTGGTCAATCGCGGCTACTGGCAGGGTATGTTGGATTGGTTGCAGCAAACGCTATTGCGCGATGGGAATATTGACAAGGCCGACATGCAGTTAATGCAGCTGGTGGATACGCCAGAGGAGGCGGCAGCTATTATCAAGGCGCACGTAGCTGAGCGCGGCGTTTAATCCTCTGTGCCTGGAAACAGATCTGGTTCTAGGCGGTTGAGGTCTGTGGGCGGCTGGCCGGGTAGGTCGCCGTCGATGCCGCACTGCAGGGCGTCGCCGTCCATCGGTTGATAGCCCGACGTGGGGTCCTCCGGCGGCGCGGCGCGCACCAAATCCAACTGGGCCCAGATTTCCGCATCTATCTCATCCACAGCGCCATCGGCGTATTGAATCTCAATGGTGGTGCTGGCATCGTCTAACGCCACAATCTCAAAATAATGGCCGGTCTCCCGGTTGCTGTACCACTGGCCTTGTTCGGGCGCAATCATGGATGCCTCCAGCCTCGCGTTGGATGGTGTGAGCGTCTTGACACTCTGTTCATGTAAACGTATGTTCGAGCCCAGCAGGGGATCAGTATTGCGCGAGCCGCAATACTATCTTTCTCAGATAAATATAAGCCCTTCCAGAGAAGTTCGCATGTCCCAGCCAGATACAGTTGCCCGCATCCTGGATGCCGCCGAAGCCCTTTTTGCAGAGCGCGGTTTTGCAGAAACATCACTGCGCACCATTACGAGCACGGCCGGAGTGAACTTGGCTGCTGTCAATTATCACTTTGGCTCTAAAAAAGAGCTGATTCAAGCGGTATTCGCACGTTTTTTAACCCCGTTCTGCCAAGAGTTGGACCGCTCCTTGGTCAAGCTGATAGAGCGCAAAGGGAGCGAGCTGCTAACGCCGGTGGATTTGCTCGACTGCCTGTTTTCAACTATTTGCGATGGTTCCGAGGAGGGCAGCTTGGCCGCGCAGCGATTTATGCGCCTGTTGGGCCTGGCCTATGCGCAATCTCAAGGCCATATTCGGCGTTTTATCATCGCGCGCTATGGCGACCACTATCAACGTTTCACGGGGCTGTTGCAGAAGGCAGCTCCCGGAATTGATCCGGTCACCTTTTACTGGCGCTTGTATTTTATGTTGGGGGCGACCATTTTCACCTTGTCCAGCTTCGACTCGATCAGCGCGATTCTCAAAGAGGATTTTGGGCAGGATAGCACGCTGGCCGGTACCACACAGATGATGGTGCCGGCCCTTTCAGGGATGTTCGCCGTCAAGTAGAATGCGGCGTTTAACGAGTTAGGGCGAAAGCGCATGTCAGCCGGTGTGGTTATGTTAGACGTGGAGGGCACAGAGCTCTCCGCGCGCGATGAGCAGCTGCTTGCTCACGCTCAGGTGGGTGGTTTAATACTATTCACGCGCAACTTCGAGTCCATTGCCCAACTGCAGGATCTGGTGGCGGCCATTCGTCGATGCAGTCCGGACATCATCATTGCAGTTGATCACGAAGGCGGGCGGGTGCAACGGTTCCGCTCGGAGTTCTCCCAGCTGCCTGCCATGCAAAGTTTTTTGCCTGCCTACCGGCAATCGCCTGAATCCACCTTAGCGCATGTGCAGGATATGGGCTGGTTGATGGCCAGCGAGTTGCTGGCCACGGGCATCGATATAAGCTTTGCGCCGGTGCTGGATGTGGATGATCACCATTGCGCTGTCATTGCTAACCGCGCTTTCTCACCCAACCCGCGAGAGGTGGTCGCCCTGGCTGGTGCATTTATGCGAGGCATGCACGAAGCGGGTATGGCCACAACGGGCCAGCATTTCCCCGGTCACGGGTCAGTGACGGGCGACAGTCATCTGGTGCAACCCGTAGATAACCGGCCGTGGGAGGCGATTGCCGCGCACGATTTAGTGCCTTTTGCCCAGCTGGCGCCGGAACTTGATGCGGTAATGCCTGCGCACATCGTATTTCCCGCAGTGGACAAACAACCGGTAGGTTTTTCGGCCCGCTGGTTGCAGCAACATTTGCGCGCCGAGCTCGCATTTGATGGCGTTATTTTTAGCGATGATTTAAGTATGGCGGGTGCCCAAAGTGCGGGTGATTTTGCCGCGCGTGCAGACGCCGCGCTTGCGGCGGGATGCGACATGGTCTTAGTGTGCAACAATCGGCCTGCGGCCGAACAAGTCGTTACCCATCTGGCCGAGTCTCAAACCCCTGGCAGCGAGCGACTGCAGCGCATGCGAATGCGCAAGCGGGTGCATTGGGATGATTTGCGCCAACAGGCGCGCTGGCAAAAAATAGTGTGCAATCTGCCCGAGCTCCGCGAACCCCAAACACTGGACAACAAAGAAGCAGTCTAATGGAAGCGATAAAACAGTGGGTAACCGATCTGGGTATTGAGTCCTGGATGTTTGAGGTTTTCGTCATCGTGACGGTGACCTTGATAGTGGCTTTTGTCGTACGTCGAACGTTGTTGCGTTTGGTGGCTCACGCTGGCGCCACTAAAAGCCTGTGGGATGATGCTTTGTTTTTGTCGGCGCAAAAGCCGGTGGAGTGGGCGTTTTGGTTAGTGGGGTTAAGCTGGGCTGCCGAGGTGGTGGCGCCTGCCACCGAATCCGACATTCTGAATTTTGTAGAGCCCGTGCGCTCGGCGGGCATCATCGCATTATTGACCTGGTTTTTAGTGGGCTTTATTAAGCGCGCAGAGCAGAACCTGATGAGCCCCGATTTTATGGAGGCGCCCATCGACGAAACCACCGTCATGGCGCTGGGGAAATTGCTGCGTTTGTCGGTGATCATCACCGCGGTGTTGGTGGCGCTGCAGACATTTGGCTACAGTATTTCGGGCGTCTTGGCTTTTGGTGGTATTGGCGGCATTGCCGTGGGTTTTGCGGCGAAGGATTTGCTCGCTAATTTTTTTGGCGGCTTGATGATCTATTTGGATCGCCCCTTTGCAGTGGGCGATTGGGTGCGCTCGCCCGATAAATCCATCGAAGGCACTGTGGAACACATTGGTTGGCGTTTAACCCGCATACGGACTTTTGACAAGCGCCCCCTTTATGTTCCCAACTCCATTTTTACGCAGATTGCTGTCGAAAATCCGTCGCGCATGTTAAATCGTCGCATCTATGAAACCGTGGGCATTCGCTATGACGACGCCGGAAAAATGGCGGCAATCGTGGCCGAAGTAAAAGCGATGCTGCAGGCTCACCCTGCCATTGACACGGATCAAACCCTGATTGTTAACTTCAATGGTTTTGCGTCTTCGTCGCTGGATTTTTTCGTGTATACCTTCACCAAAACCACGAATTGGGTGGAGTTTCATGAAATCAAACAAGATGTGTTGTTGAAGATCCTGGCGATTATTGAGCAGCAGGGTGCCGAGTGCGCCTTCCCGACATCGACGCTACATGTGCCCGAGGGCATCCAGATCAGCGAAGCCGAGGCGTGACTAGCGGGGTAATGGCATGATTGGGGTTATTGGCGGCAGTGGCTGGGAAGATTTTCCGGGGCTGTCGGGCTGGCAATCGCACGCGTTAGAAACACCCTACGGCCGGTTAGCTGAGCCGGTAAAAACGGTCGAATGGCAGGGCAAACCCTTTGCTTTTTTGTCTCGCCACGGCGCCGATCACAGATTGGCGCCCCATCAGATTAATTATCAGGCCAATATCTGGGCTCTGAAAAGCCTCGGGGTAAGTGCTATTGTGGCGATCAATGCGGTGGGTGGCATTGCGCCCGCCATGGGGCCGGGCAGGTTGGTGTTACCGGATCAGTTGATCGATTACACCTGGGGGCGCGCGCACAGCTTCTGGGATCAGCAGGCGCAGCACATTGATTTCACGCAGCCATTTGCTACTAATGTGCGCGAGCAGTTGTTAGCAGCTGCAAAAGCGGCGGGGGTTGTGCTGGTTGATGGCGGAACCTACGGTTGCACTCAGGGCCCGCGCTTGGAGACAGCCGCGGAAGTGCAGCGGCTCGCGCGCGACGGCTGTGATTTAATTGGTATGACCGCGATGCCCGAGGCCGCTCTGGCTCGCGAGCTTGAATTGGATTATGCCAGTGTATGTATCGTGGTGAACTGGGCTGCGGGGCTCGACGAGGCACCCATAACGCTGGATGCGATCTATCAGATCTTGAAGGACAGCCAGAAAGGTGTTCAGGCAATATTGGGACACATGTTGCGCGCCGAACCCGCAATTTAGTGGTATCCCTGCCTCATTGACCGCTTAGACTAATTTTTTCTTTACAGCGCAGCCAATATCCCTTAAATATAGGGGTTGCAATTTGTAATTGGGGAATCCCGCAAATTGCCTTGGGGTTGGGCTTGGAATGTAAGTCTGTACCGGCAAGTTTACCTACATAAAAATAATGAGGTTGTTCACAATGGCTGATCGTGAAGTCGGTGTTGTTAAGTGGTTTAACAACGCCAGGGGCTATGGTTTCATTTCTTTTGGTGAAAAACAGGAAGATGTGTTTGTTCACTACCGGAACATTCGGGGCGAGGGGTACCGCTCACTGGCCGAGGGTCAGAATGTCGAATTTGAGCTGCTGACCGGCGACAAGGGCCTTCAGGCCGAAGATGTTGTCTGTGTCTGATCTCTAAAAACACCGGCCTCTGTGCCGGTGTTTTTATTTCTGAAGGTGCCGAGCCACTACGCGACCGTGTAATACAGTTCGGCAGCGCGGGCGCGCAAATTACCAGCAAGGATGTGGAAGACGGGCTACCGCGACTATCGCGGATTTTGTGCTGGGTTTAAATTGGCGTTGTTCGCCTGTGCCGGGACTGGCTCGGGTAGTTCATAGGGCGTGACAAATACCATAATGCCAATTTTGGGGTGGTCTATGTAGTGCACCTCGCCGCTGCGCATGCGTCGATCTTGTTGCAGGCTCGCCAGTTGAGTGACCACGTAGGGTTTGTTCAGCATACTTTGGTAAGTGGTGTCGATAATGTCGTACTGGTTCCACAAGTCGTTAGCGGACGGGTTATTGAGGCCGGCGCTTAAATTGATGCGCTCGTCGCTGATGGCCTTTGGGTGTTTGGCGGGCGCCGGTGGAATGCTGGGCCAGCCCAAGTCGCCTTGGCCGTAATTTTGCGTGAACTCAGCGATCCAAAGATTGGTGTTCAAGTGCAGGTAACGCGAAGCCCCCAGTGCGATGGTGCCTCCGAGTTCCTGCTCTTCACCAAAGAGTTCGCCACCGGATACGACGATATTGACTGCTTTTTCTGGGCTCGCGAGTGGTTGTCGCCAGGCTTCGTGAAATAAGATGCGCTGCCGGTTGCGCCGCTCGAGTGCACCGATGGTATCGTTCAGGCCTCGTTCAGTTGCCGGCAATTTGATATACGGGGTACGCGCCAGCAGATCGGCGATGGCTTCGGGCGCTAAGGTGCTGGCGGGCGCAGTATCAGAATGGGCGCTGGCGGTGGTTGTATCTGGATGCTCAATCAGTAGTTGGTCTTGCGCCTCTTGGGCCGCCATGTCGCTGAGTAGTTCGTCGAGGCTGCGCAAGTAGCGTGTTTTTTTACCGTAGCTTAGCTGAATATCTTTTCTAAATTGCTCGGCATTGGCAGCTAGCTGGCTGTTGGCAGGTTGGGTAAAAATGGCAATCTCTACCTGATACCAGCGCGCGGCTTCCGTTTGTGCAGATGCTGGCAGGCATAGGCACAGACTCGTAAGTAAGGTCGCCAGTGTTGCGGTGGTGCGCCCGCTGCAGTACCGATTGTGGGTTTGGCCGAATAGGTTCGTGAGCATGTTTTTCATATTCAATTATCTACGCAGATCTGCGATTAGTGCGCATGGGATAGGCTCTCTACCAGCAACTCTACAGCGGCGAGCCGCGCTTCGCTAGTTTCCATATCATGCATGAATTTTAAGCTGCTGGCGCCCGCCAGTTGGTATTTCTGTGGTTGAGTCTGCACCATTTTTATAATGGCCATCGGATCAACCTTTGGCTCCTTGGTAAAGTCAATGCGCCCCGAGCTGGCGCCGGCGTCCAGCTTTTCTATCCCTAGGGATTCGGCATTGAGCTTCAGTTGGGTAATGCGGAATAGGTTTTTCAAGGCATCGGGCAGCAGTCCAAAGCGGTCGATCATTTCCACCTGCAGCTCTTTCAGGGCGTTGGCATCGGCGGCGTTGGCGATGCGCTTATACATGATCAGGCGCGAGTGTACATCGGGCAAGTAGTCGTCGGGAATGAGGGCTGGGATGCGTAAATTAATTTCAATTGCCGTGCCGAGTGGGGCATCCAGGTCGGGCTCTTTGCCGGATTGAATGGCCTTTACGGCGCGATTGAGCATGTCCATGTACATGCTAAAGCCCACGGCTTCGATCTGGCCGCTTTGCTCGTCGCCGAGCAATTCCCCGGCCCCGCGAATTTCCATATCGTGGGTGGCCAGAGTGAAACCTGCGCCCAAGGTGTCGGCTTGCGCAATGGCCTCTAGCCGTTTGGTGGCGTCGCCGGTAAGGGTTTTGGGGTGGGGTGTCATCAAATAGGCGTAGGCCTGATGGTGCGAACGGCCCACACGTCCGCGCAGTTGATGCAATTGCGCCAGACCAAATTTATCGGCGCGTTCAATAATAATGGTATTGGCGTTGGGTACATCAATGCCGGTTTCGATGATGGTGGTGGCGATGAGCACATTGAAGCGTTTGTGGTAAAAGTCAGTCATGACTTTTTCCAGGTCGCGCTCGCGCATTTGACCGTGGCCAATGCCGATGCGTGCCTCGGGCACCAGTGCCTGTAAATCGCGGGCGGCTTTTTCGATGGTTTTGACTTCATTGTGCAGGAAATACACCTGCCCGCCACGCAGCAGTTCCCGCAGAATGGCCTCTTTAATGAGTGCATCGTCGCGCACGCGCACAAAGGTTTTAATGGACAATCGCTTGGAGGGCGGGGTGGCGATTATGGACAAATCACGAATGCCCGCCATGCTCATATTCAAAGTCCGCGGAATGGGTGTGGCCGTCAGAGTCAGTATGTCCACTTCGGCGCGAATAGCTTTCAGAGCTTCCTTTTGTCGCACACCGAAGCGGTGCTCTTCGTCAATTATCAACAGGCCAAGCGCCTGATAATTGAAGTCGGGTTGAAGCAACTTATGGGTGCCGACGATGATATCGACTTTGCCGTCTTTGAGTTTATCGGCAATGGCATTGATTTCTTTGCCGCTCTTAAAGCGCGATACCACTTCGATGTTTACCGGCCAGTCGGCAAAGCGGTCTTTAAAACTTTCGTAGTGCTGTTGCGCCAGCAGCGTGGTGGGTACCAACATAGCCACTTGCTTGCCGCTTTGTACAGCAATAAAAGCTGCGCGCATGGCGACTTCAGTTTTGCCAAAGCCAACGTCTCCGCAAACCAGTCGATCCATGGGTGTAGTAGCCAGCATATCGGCCCGCACGGCGTTAATGGCCTGCTCTTGATCCGGGGTTTCCTCAAAGGGAAAGCTGGCGCTGAAGGCGGCGTAAGCTTGCCCCGGGTCCTTGAAGGCGAAGCCTTTGCGCGCTGCGCGCTTAGCGTAAATATCGAGTAATTCGGCGGCGGTGTCGCGCACTTTTTCGGCGGCGCGGCGCTTGGCTTTTTCCCAGCTGTCGTTGCCGAGTTTATGAAGCGGTGCCAGCGTTTCCTCGGTGCCGGTGTAGCGGCTAATGAGGTGCAGGCTGGCCACCGGTACATACAGTTTGGCGTTGTTGGCGTAGTGCAGTTGCAAAAATTCCTGGGCCTGGCCGTCCAATTCAATGGTGGTCAGGCCCTGGTAGCGACCCACACCGTGATCGATGTGTACCACCGGCGCACCCAGGTGCAGTTCGGTCAGGTTTTTAATGGCCAGATCGCTGTCGGCGCTGGATTTGCGGCGCCGGCGTTGCTGTACTCGCTCTCCAAAAAGCTGGCTTTCGGTAATGATGGTGATGTGTGGCCGATCAAGCTTCAGGCCTTGATCGAGCGGCGCTACGCAGATGGCCAGTGCGTCGGGGCCTTCGATAAAGGCGTGCCAGCTATCTACCTGGCGCGGTGTGATGGCGATCCCCCTAAGCAGGTCCAGCAGAATTTCCCGTCGGCCGGCCGACTCGACGGCAAAGAGTAGTTTGTCGGGCCCTGCTGTTAGGTAGTTTTGGAGCGCGGCCAGTGGCGTGTCCGATTGTGCGTCCACGGGCACTTTGGGCGGTTCGCTGGCGGGTAATGCGGGTTCGCCGACGCCCAGCTCGGTGCGCGGCAGCTTCCCAATCAGATTGAAAACCTCGGCCACGGGCAGGAAGATTTCATTGGGCGCCAGCAGTGGTCGCTCGGGGTCGACTCGCCGGCTTTCATAACGGCTGTTGACCTCGCTCCAGAAGCGCTCCGCCAGGGGTGTGAGGCCGTCGTAGGTGATCAGGCGAGTCTCGCTGGGCAAATAGTCGAAGAGGCTGGCGCAGCGCTCGAAAAACAGCGGCAGGTAGTATTCGATACCCGAGGGCGCCAGGCCGTCGCAAATATCGCGATACAGGGGGCAGGCCTTGTGATCTACATCAAAGCGCTCGTGCCAGCGCAGGCGGAATTGGCTGATGGCCTCTTTGGTGAGCGGAAACTCGCGCGCGGGTAGAAGCTCTATTGCATCTACCTGGGCTTCGGTGCGCTGTGTTTCCGGGTCAAAGGTCCGCAGACTTTCAATTTCATCGTCGAACAGGTCGATGCGCAGGGGCCATTCGCTGCCAGCGGGGTAGATGTCCATCAGTGCGCCGCGAATGGCAAATTCGCCGTGCTCGAACACTGTATCAACCCGGCGGTAACCTGTGGATTCGAGCAGCCGGGCCTGCTCGTTTAGATCAAACCGCTGCCCTTTATTCAGAATCAGCGTATTGCCTGTCACAAATGCCACTGGCGGCAAGCGGTACAGCAGGGTGGTTATGGGGGTCACCAGAATGCCGGTTTTGGTGGTCGGCAGTTGATAGAGGGCGCGCATGCGCTCAGACACAATATCCTGGTGAGGGCTAAAGGTGTCGTAGGGCAATGTCTCCCAGTCGGGGAGCGACAATACCTCGGTTCCCGGCGCACTAAAGAACGTAAGTTCTTCTTTGAGCTGTTGCGCTGTGGCCGAATTCGGCGTGACGACCAAGGTCAGACCCTTGTGTTCGCGGGCCCCCTGGGCAATAGCAAGGGCGCTGGCAGCTCCTGGCAGGTGGCCCCAGCGCTGATTAAATTTGGCAGTATTTGATAGGGCGGGTGTGAGGTCTTTGAGGGCGCTAGAGATATCCATGAACACCAGTGCAACTTAGGCCGGACGTTGGCAAAAGGCTGACATTGTACCGGCTTGGGCCGGACCTGCCAGCCCTGTGCGCTAAATAGTGACTATGGCGGTCAAATTGTTCGTCTAATCTTGCGTGCTAGAGGGGTAGAAAGGATAATGGCGACCCTCTATTTAAGAGATAAGTGATTTCAATAAGCCGGCCAAAAGAGCGGGCGTAGCGGTGTGGTTTTGACCATACTGAAACTTTACTTAGACTTTATTAAAGGTGCATCCCCGTGAATCGTCCCAAGCCCGTCGACTTCTTTAAAGACTGGAAAGAGCGTGAAGCCCTTGCCGAAGCCATGATTCCCATGGTTGGCAAGCTAAATCGAGAGCAAAACGTAGGTGTCTATATCTATGGTCGCTCGCTGGTAAACAGCTCCGTCATCGACATCATGAAAATCCACCGCTTTGTGCGCCAGGTCGAGGCCAACGAGCTCTCCGAGTTCGAAACCTTTCCAGTGTTAAAGGCCATCTGCGAGCTGGACTTGGGGCGCGCCCATATCGATATCGGCCAGATTACCGTGAAGTATATGAAGGACTCTCGCGGGCTGTCGGTAAAAGATTTCGTGGTGGAAGAGCTGCGCGATGCCATTGGCGCCGAATTCAAGCCGCTGCCTCAGTCCCAGGATGTGGTGCTCTACGGCTTTGGTCGTATTGGCCGCCTAGTGGCGCGCCTGCTGATCGAAAAGGCCGGCAGTGGGGATGTGCTGCGCTTGCGCGCCATAGTTGTGCGCAAGAGCAATCTGGACAACGATCTCGAGAAGCGCGCTTGTCTGCTGCGCCGCGACTCGGTGCACGGCCAATTCAAGGGCACTATCCGGGTGGACGAAGAAACCCAGAGTCTGGTGTGCAACGGCAACGTAGTGAAAATCATTTACGCCAATGATCCCGCCGAGGTGGACTACACGGCCTATGGTATCAACAATGCCTTGATCGTCGACAATACCGGTGTTTGGCGCGATGAGACGGGGCTCAACAAGCACTTGCAAGCCAAGGGTGCCGCGAAAGTGATGCTGACCGCGCCTGGCAAGGGCGATATCAAGAATATCGTGTACGGTATCAACAACAGTGCTATCAGCTCCGAGGACAGCATTATTTCAGCAGCATCTTGTACCACCAACGCCATTGTGCCGGTGCTCAAGGCGGTTATGGATAAGTACGGGGTGCAGCACGGTCACGTAGAGACAGTTCATTCTTATACCAACGACCAGAACCTGATCGACAATTTCCATAAGGGCGAGCGCCGCGGCCGCAGTGCGCCGCTGAATATGGTGCTCACCGAAACTGGTGCTGCCAAGGCCGTGGCCAAGGCACTGCCCGAGCTGGCAGGCAAGTTGACTGGCAATGCCATCCGGGTGCCGACACCCAACGTGTCTATGGCCATATTAAACCTTGTGCTGGATCAGGAGGTGACCAAAGACGAATTGAATCAATACATGCGCGACGTGGCATTGCACTCGCCATTGCAGCAGCAGATTGATTACACCAACTCCTCAGAAGTGGTCTCCAGCGATTTTGTGGGCTCCCGTCATGCCTGTGTCTACGACAGTGTGGCTACTATTGCCGATGGCAATAATGTGGTGCTCTACTGCTGGTACGACAATGAATTTGGCTATAGCTGTCAGGTGGTTCGCTGTCTGGAGGACATGGCCGGCGTTAAGTACGATATCTACCCCAAATTGGGCTAACAGACTGCGTTGAGCGCAGACCTGAGTGAAAAACCCGCTTCGGCGGGTTTTTTATGGGCTCAAATGAGCGTTTGCCTAAAAATTGATCGAGTCTGGGCGGGTTTCTCGTAACAGACTGAGATTTCAGGCTTTTTTCGAGCCAATTAACGTTAGAAAAGGCCCAGATCGCTGGCATGTCGGCGGGTGCCTCTTTATAATTGCCGCCGTTTGCCCATAGCCGAATGCGTTTCTAGTCCTTTCGTCTAAACTAGAACAAGTTTTTTGTTGCTGGATTTTAGCGGGGCGCAAGCCCAAGAGCAGGCATTACAGCGTCATTCGCAGAAGCATTATTGGGGGGTCGGATTCCCGGCGCTCACGCAGATTTCATTTTTACAGTAATTATTATTTTTAAACTACCAAGTAACTAGGCAGGACGTATGATTAAGATCCGTCGGGGATTGGATTTACCTATATCCGGTGCTCCCGAGCAGACCATTCATGACGCCCCTAAAGCCAGGTCGGTTGCCGTTATTGGCGTGGATTACCACGGCATGAAACCAACCATGGCTGTAAAGGAAGGCGACAAGGTCAAGCTAGGGCAGCTGCTGTTTACTGACAAAAAGACTGAAGGTGTGCGCTATACGGCGCCGGCCGCCGGTACGGTTGCAGCGATTAATCGCGGTGAAAAGCGCATGCTGCAATCGGTTGTCATAGACGTAGAAGGGGACGAAGCCGAGCAGTTTGAGCGCTTTGAGCCAGCACAATTTGCACAGTTAACACGCGATCAGGTCGCCAGCAACCTGGTGAACTCGGGCTTGTGGACCGCGTTTCGCACGCGCCCTTACAGTAAAGTGCCCGCACTGGACGCCGTACCCAGCGCCATTTTTGTCACTGCCATGGATACCAATCCGCTGGCTGCCGATCCGACACTTGTTATCGGTGAGCATAAAGAGGCTTTTGATCAGGGCTTGGTACTTTTGTCGCGCCTGACCGAAGGTAAGGTGCATGTGTGTAAAGCCGCGGGTAGCAGTGTTGCGCCGGCGCAAGCCGAGCGGGTTGAAGTGCACGAGTTTGGCGGTGTTCACCCTGCGGGTAACGCCGGCACCCACATCCACTACCTAGCGCCTGTCAGTGCCCGCCGCAGCGTTTGGACCATTGGCTATCAAGACGTGATTGCCATGGCCAAGCTGTTCAGCACAGGTGTGTTGTTCACCGAGCGAGTGATAGCCTTGGGTGGTCCGCAGGTTGAGAAGCCCCGTCTGCTGCGCACCCGATTGGGCGCCAGTTTGGATGAGTTAACCGCCGGCGAAATGAAAGCCGGTGAAAACCGCGTGGTGTCGGGCTCTGTTTTTGGTGGTCGTACCGCCCGTGGCGCCTATGCCTATCTGGGTCGCTACCACAATCAGGTGACTGTACTGGCAGAGGGGCGCGATCGTCCTTTCCTGCACTACCTGCGTGCGGGCTTTAACCTCTTTTCTACCACCGGTATTTATATTTCCAAGCTGTTGGGTGGCAACAAGCAATACGACTTCACCACCACCACGGCGGGCAGTGAGCGAGCCATGGTGCCCATTGGTACCTACGAGCGCATCATGCCCCTGGATATTTTGCCCACGCAGTTACTGCGTGCGTTGATCGTGGGCGATACCGATATGGCGCAAAAACTCGGCGCTTTAGAGTTGGACGAAGAAGATTTGGCCTTGTGTACCTATGTTTGCCCCGGCAAATACGAGTACGGCCCGATCCTTCGCGACAACCTTACCCGTATTGAGAAGGAGGGCTAAGGCATGAAAGCACTACGCAATTGGTTCGACAGCCTCGAGCCCCACTTCCACAAGGGTGGAAAATACGAAAACTGGTATGCGCTGTATGAAGCGATCGATACCGGTTTGTTCCGTCCTGCAGATGTCACTAAAACAACTTCCCATGTGCGCGATGGTATTGACCTTAAGCGCATTATGATTACCGTGTGGGCCTGTACCTTCCCCGCCATGTTCTACGGTATGTACAACCTCGGCTGGCAGGCAAACACCGCCATGGCAGACTTGGGTATTGCGGCTGTAGAAGGCTGGCGCGGTGGTTTGATTGAGCTGTTTGCCGGCTATTCGGCCGACAGCATCTGGGACAACCTGATTCACGGTGCCGCTTACTTCCTTCCTATATATATGACCGTGTTTGTGGTCGGTGGTTTTTGGGAAGTGTTGTTCGCCATGAAGCGCGGCCACGAAGTAAACGAAGGCTTCTTTGTTACTTCCATCCTGTTTGCTTTGATTTGCCCGCCTGATATCCCATTGTGGATGGCGGCAATCGGAATCAGCTTTGGTGTGGTCATTGCCAAAGAAGTGTTTGGCGGAACCGGTAAAAACTTCTTGAACCCGGCTTTGGCGGGTCGTGCATTCCTGTTCTTTGCCTACCCCGCAGAAATGTCGGGTGATCAGGTGTGGACTGCTGTCGACGGATTCTCGGGTGCGACGGCGCTGTCGGTTGCCTATTCTGACGGTATGTCAGTGCTGACCAGTCAGCTAACCTGGATGGACGCCTTCTTCGGTAAAATGCAGGGCTCAATCGGCGAAGTGTCGACACTGGCAATCTTGATTGGCGGCGTAGTGTTAGTAGCGTGCAAGATTGCTTCGCTGCGCATTATCATCGGCGTTATGGCCGGCATGATGGCCACATCCTTCCTGTTTAACCTGGTGGGCAACCCCGAGTCTAACCCCATGATGGCCATGCCCTGGTATTGGCACTTAGTGGTGGGTGGATTTGCGTTTGGCATGGTTTTCATGGCGACCGATCCCGTATCAGCGGCCATGACCGAAGCCGGTAAATTATGGTTTGGCTTCCTGATTGGCTTTATGGTGGTTGTTATTCGCGTGGCAAACCCGGCATTCCCGGAAGGTATGATGTTGGCCATCTTGTTTGCCAACCTCTTTGCCCCTCTGATCGACCATTTCGTGGTTCAGGCAAACGTTAAGCGGAGGCTGGCACGTGGCTAATAACGATACGATTAAAAAGACGATTATCGTCGCCTTATCCCTGTGTATTGTGTGTTCTGTGGTGGTGTCTACCGCTGCGGTAATGCTCAAGCCCATGCAGGTAAAAAACAAAGAGCTCGACTTCAAGCGGAACATCCTGATGGCCGCCGGCCTGATGGAAGAGGGCAAGTCCGTCGAAGAGCTGTTTGCGCAAATCGAAACTCGCTTGGTTGATCTCAAAACAGGCAAATTCACCGATGCAGTGGCGGTGGCAAACTACGATCAGCGCAAGGCGTCTAAAGACCCACAGCGCTCCACCAAATTGTCACCTCAGGAAGATGTGGCCAAAATCGGTCGCCGTGAAGACATTGCTAAAGTGTTTTTGTTAACCAAAGACGGCGATATCGAAAAGGTCATCCTGCCGATAAAAGGCTACGGCCTGTGGTCTACGCTCTACGGCTTTATCGCGCTCGAGTCTGACTTTAACACCGTTGTTGGTCTGGGTTTTTACGAGCACGGTGAAACTCCGGGTCTAGGTGGAGAGGTAGACAATCCGAAGTGGAAAGCGCTTTGGGTGGGTAAAGAGGTGTATGAAGGTGGCGATGTGGCAATTGACGTCATCAAAGGGTCTGCGCCTGCCGGCGATGCGCACAAAATTGATGGCTTGTCTGGCGCGACTTTGACCAGTGCCGGCGTTGGCAATCTGGTGCGATTCTGGATGGGTGAAAACGGCTACGCCGATTTCCTCACTAACCTGAAAAACGGGGAGGCTTAATCCATGAAGACGAAAGAGCTTCTGTTTAAACCCATCATCGAGAACAACCCGATTGCACTGCAGATTCTGGGTATTTGTTCTGCGTTGGCGGTTACCACCTCGCTTAAAGTGACGCTGGTAATGTGTGTGGCATTAACCATGGTTACTGCCTTCTCTAACTTGTTTGTCGCCTTGGTGCGCAATCATATTCCCAGCAACATCCGTATCATCGTACAGATGACCATTATTGCCTCGCTGGTAATTGTGGTGGATCAGGTGTTGAAAGCTGTTGCATACGATATCAGCAAGCAGCTATCGGTTTTCGTGGGTCTGATCATTACTAACTGTATTGTGATGGGCCGCGCCGAAGCCTTCGCCATGAAAAACCCACCGCTGCCGAGTTTCTTCGATGGTATCGGTAATGGTCTGGGCTACAGCGCGCTGTTGATCGTACTGGGTGTTATTCGCGAACTGTTTGGCTCTGGCTCACTGCTGGGCTACAAGCTGCTGCCGCTGGTAACTGAGGGCGGTTGGTACGTATCGAACGGTATGTTGTTGCTTGCACCATCGGCTTTCTTCCTGATTGGTTTGATTATTTGGGCGATTCGCGCCTACAAACCCGATCAGGTGGAAGAAGAGGAGTTCAAGATTTGCGCCAACACCAAAGCGCAGGAGGCTTAATCGATGGAAGCGTTGCTGAGTTTATTTGTTAAGTCGATCTTCATTCAGAACATGGCCCTGGCATTCTTCCTGGGCATGTGTACCTTTTTGGCAATTTCCAAAAAGATTGAAGCGGCCTTTGGGTTGGGCGTTGCAGTTGTTGTAGTACTGGGTATTACCGTACCCGTAAACAACTTGTTGTACACCTATTTGTTGAAAGACGGTGCTTTGGTTTGGCTTGGCCCCGAGTTCGCCAATGTGGATTTAAGCTTTTTAGGCTTGATTACCTACATCGGTGTAATTGCGGCCATGGTTCAAATCCTGGAAATGTTGCTGGATAAATACGTGCCTGCGTTGTACAACGCACTGGGCGTATTCCTGCCATTGATCACCGTTAACTGCGCCATCATGGGTGCCTCACTGTTCATGGTTGAACGCGACTACAACCTGGCCGAATCCACGGTGTTTGGTATCGGTTCTGGTGTGGGCTGGGCGCTGGCTATTACGGCCTTGGCCGGTATTCGCGAGAAGATGAAATACAGCGATGTGCCAGCGGGCCTGCGTGGCCTGGGCATTACCTTTATCACCGTTGGCTTGATGTCGCTTGGCTTTATGTCATTCGGCGGCATCGACCTGTAAGCGAGGTAAGAACTTTAGATGGACATTACAATTATTGCTGGTGTCGTGATGTTCACAGTTATCGTGCTCTTGCTCGTGGCTGTGATTCTAGGCGCTCGCTCAAAACTGGTTAATTCCGGCGATGTCACCATCGTCGTTAACGATGAGAAAACTATTACTGTGCCTGCCGGCGGCAAATTGCTGCAAACGCTTGCCAATAGTGGTTTGTTTTTGCCTTCCGCTTGTGGTGGCGGTGGCAGCTGCGCGCAGTGTAAATGTATTGTGAATGAGGGCGGCGGTGAGATGCTGCCCACTGAAGAGTCGCATTTCACCAAGCGTGAGGCAAAAGAAGGTTGGCGCCTGTCTTGTCAAACCCCCGTGAAGCAGAACATGAAAGTTCACGTGGAAGAAGACGTCTTTGGTGTTAAGCAGTGGGAGTGTGTGGTTGAATCAAACCCCAATGTGGCAACCTTTATTAAAGAACTGACGCTGCGTTTGCCTGAAGGCGAAAACGTTGACTTCCGTGCAGGTGGTTATGTTCAGCTCGAAGCGCCGGCGCACCACGTAAAGTTTAAAGACTTTGATATCGAGGAGAAATTCCGTGGCGACTGGGAGCACTTTGGCTTCTTTAACCTGGAGTCCAAGGTAACTGAGCCGGTAATTCGCGCCTACTCTATGGCGAACTACCCCGAAGAACGTGGCATTGTGAAGTTCAATATTCGTATTGCAACGCCGCCGCCACGTACACAAGGCTTGCCGCCAGGCCAGATGTCTTCGTATGTGTTCAGCCTGAAGCCGGGCGACAAAATTACTGTGTACGGTCCCTTTGGCGAATTCTTTGCTAAGGATACGGATGCAGAAATGGTGTTCATCGGTGGTGGTGCCGGTATGGCACCCATGCGTTCGCACATTTTCGATCAGCTTCGCCGTTTGAAAAGCAAGCGCAAGATGTCATTTTGGTATGGTGCTCGCTCGCTGCGCGAACTCTTCTATAAAGAAGACTACGATATGCTGGCCGCTGAGAATGACAACTTTAATTGGCACATCGCGTTGTCTGACCCGCAACCTGAAGATAATTGGACTGGGCTGACCGGCTTTATTCACAACGTATTGTACGAACAGTATCTGAAGGATCACGAAGCGCCTGAAGACTGTGAGTTCTATATGTGTGGGCCGCCAATGATGAACGCTGCGGTTATTAAGATGTTGAAGGATCTGGGTGTTGAAGACGAAAACATCATGCTTGATGACTTCGGTGGTTGATCTGACCACTTCGGCACAGGCAAAAGCGAGGGCGCGCAAGCGCACCTCGTTTTTGTTTTTGTGGCTGGTTGTTTTTTGCCTGGCTGCCTGTGCCCCGCAGCCTGCTGAGCATATCCAGTTGGCAGGTGCCACTATGGGTACCCGCTACCACATCACCGTTGTGGGCGCGGTTGCGAATCCTGAGACTTTGCAGAAAAAAGTGGACGCGTTGTTGATTGACGTGAATCAGCAGATGTCCACCTATATTCCTGACTCAGAGTTAATGCTGCTAAACAAAGCACCGCTGGCACAGGTGGTCGTTTTGTCGCAGCCGTTAGCACAGTTGTTGGCTGAAAGTGCCGATATCTACGCCAAAAGTGGCGGGGCTTTCGATGTTACGCTGGGACCACTGGTGAACCGCTGGGGCTTTGGGCCAGATGATGAACAGTCAACGCCTACTGCTGAAGAAATTGCCGCGTTAAAGACGCGGGTGGGCTTTGATGGACTGCAGTTCAGCCAAGATGGGTCGCGCGTGAGCCGTCAGCGCGACGTATTTGTGGATTTGTCGGCTATAGCGAAAGGGTATGGTGTCGACAAAGTTGCCGACTTATTATGGCAGTTAGGCTATCGAAATTTTCTAGTGGAAATCGGTGGCGAATTACGCCTTGCTGGGCACAATCCCTCGGGGCAACCCTGGCGTATTGCAATCGAACGTCCAGAATTGGCGCCGGGTTCAATGCAAGCAGCCATTAGTATCACTGATAAGGCCATTGCTACCTCGGGCAGCTACCGCAATTTTAAAATGGTCGACGGTAGACGATTGTCGCATATGCTCGATCCGAAAACCGGTCGGCCGGTAGCGCACAATTTGGTTTCTGTCACCGTTATTGCCGATACCTGCAGTCAAGCAGATGGCTGGGCTACGGCCTTCAGCGTCATGGGCCCCGAGGCTGCACTGGCCTATGCAGAAGCAGCAAAGGTGCCGGTATTTATGTTGGAAGAGCAGGCGGGTGACGTGGTAGAGCGCTGGTCTTCGCACTTTGCGCCCTATCTTGCATCGACGGGTAAACGGTAGTTAATAGCGGATTGTATAGTTTTTTGGGGCGATTAGCGTCCAAATGAAGAGGTGAAAATATGGGCACTTTGCTGGTGACCTTTGTGGTATTGGGATTAGTCATAATCGCTATGTCTGTAGGTGTCTTGCTGGGTCGAAAACCCATTAGTGGCTCTTGCGGCGGTATGAGCGCACTGGGAATGGAAGTCGCCTGTGACATCTGTGGCGGTGATAAGGGCAAGTGCGATAAAGAGAGTGGCGATGCAAAGTCGACGTCGGCGCTCGCGTACGAAGTGGCGGCAACGCCGCCCGTTAGTAAAAAGTCTTAGGTTGGAGTGTAGTAGATGGCGAGGAAGTATCACTACGATGTACTCGTAATTGGCGCGGGTCCCGGGGGAGAGGGCGCGGCAATGGCGGCTGCCAAGGCTGGCAAGCGCGTGGGCGTTATTGAAAACCGCCAGGGTGTAGGGGGCGCTTGTGTACACAAGGGCACTATTCCTTCTAAGTCTTTACGGCATGTGGTAAAGCAAATTATTCGCCACAAAATCAGCTCACTGTTTCGCACCACCGGTGATGCGCATATCTTCAGTTACCCCAAAGTATTGGCGGAGGCCCTGCGCGTGGTGCCGCGCTATGTGGACCTGCATACAGATTTTTATACGCGCAATCGCGCCACCATCATTGTGGGTGAGGCGAGTTTCATTGATCCACACACCCTTTCGGTGCGTATGAGTGATGGTGCACGCGAGCGGGTTACCGCAGAGCACATTGTCATCGCCACCGGGTCGCGCCCTTACCATCCGGCGGACATCAATTTCAGCCATGGGCGTGTGTACGACAGCGATACCATTTTGGACATGAAGCATACACCGCGCAATTTGATTATTTACGGCGCTGGCGTTATCGGTTGCGAATATGCATCTATCTTTTCGGGCTTGGGTGTGAAAGTAGATTTGATCAACAGCCGCGAGCATCTGCTGACGTTTTTGGATGATGAAATTTGTGACGCCCTCAGCTATCACCTGCGCGATATGGGCGTCACAGTGCGCCACGGTGAAGAGTACGAGTCTCTGGAAGCCACAGATCGAGGTGTGACTTTGCGCTTGAAATCCGGCAAGCGCATTCATGGAGACGCTCTTTTGTGGTCGAATGGACGCACCGGTAACACCGATAGTTTAAAACTCGACGCCATTGGCCTGGAGGCGGATGGGCGAGGTCAGATTAAAGTGAACGACCTCTATCAGACCAGCGTTGAAAACATCTATGCTGTGGGCGATGTGATTGGTTGGCCTAGCCTGGCTAGTGCTTCCTATGATCAGGGCCGCGCAGCAGCGACTAATATTTTGGGGCACGATAGCCGCTTTGTGGCAGATGCGCCCACGGGTATTTATACACTGCCTGAAATTAGCTCTATTGGAAAAACCGAAAACGAGTTAACAGCTGCAAAAATTCCCTATGAAGTGGGTCGCGCCTTCTTCAAAAATACCGCTCGGGCTCAAATCTCGGGTGAAAAGGTTGGTGTACTGAAGATTTTATTTCATGTGGATACGTTGGAAATACTGGGTATTCATTGCTTTGGCGCAGAAGCTGCGGAAATTATTCATATTGGCCAAGCTATTATGAACCAGCAGGGCGAAGCCAATACCATCGCGTACTTTGTCAACACGACGTTTAACTACCCGACCATGGCCGAAGCTTATCGCACGGCGGCACTGGATGGCCTTAACCGAGTTCAGCGTATTTAGCGGGGCCCTAGCGTCCTATTTTGAGTTCACCTGCATAGGTGTGCTCGGGTCCTATTAACGGGCGGCTGTCTTTGGCAGCCGCCCGTTTTTCTGTCACTGGCTAATGTTATTTGCCCGCGGTATTGGCAGCTGAATTGCAGTCTAGCGTGTGGCTGGATGGTATGGGGCTGCAAGTGCGCGTGGCGGCAACTGCTTGGTTTGTGCGCGCAAAGGCGCTAGTTAGTGGGCGTCTGAAATTGTGCTTTTGGCTTGTGCCGGAGTACCGAGTGAATAACGTGTTCGCCCTCAAAATACACCACAAAGTTCTCGTACTCCCAGCGCGTAATGGGTGGATTACCGCGAGCGGGGTGTTTTACTTCTGCGGCCCCAAATGATTCCGACACTGTGGTCATGGTTTGGCCTTTTCTGGGCATCTCTATGCCTTGTATGCCCTGTTGACCAATGGGTATCTGAATTTCTTCGGCAAAACCCAAGGGGCTAATGCTCAGTAAGAATGTCAGTGCTATCACTCTCATAGTAGATCTCCTAATTATTGAGTCGCCAAGCGTCGTTGGGCAGCAAGAATGTGGCGCGCCAAGAGTGTTTTGTCAGCGTCACTTAGCTGAAGGAATCGGCAGGCAAGCTTATGGCCTTGGCTGGTGCTTTCACACCGGGTTACCTCTGCGTAAGTAAACAGTGTAAAGCCACTCTCTAAAAATGTAAGTGCCAAGGCGATAAAACTGCCCTTGTAGGCGGCCTTGCTGGCAACAAACGCGATGCCGCCTTCGCTCAGGCTGACCGGGTGCTTTGGTTGTGTGTTATGTGTTGCAAATAGATAGCCAGACAAAAGCTCTAGGCGCTTATCTATCAATTTAAGCGCCTGGCTGGTGCCCGTGTCTAAATTGCCAAGTAGTGACTGTAGCTCGCGGCCCAGCTTCTTAAAGTCGGCAAAGGCCTGCAGATGGGTTTGACCGGGAAAATGTGTCTGGGGCCGTCCGCTGAGCGCCGTTTGCCGGTCTATGGCCACCTGCTCCAGTACGATTTCGTCATGGATGCGGTAAAAATCCCGCTGTTCGGTTTTGGGGGTCATGGTACGCCTGCCGATAGATGACAATTCCCGTTATACCACGAATTGCCTTCGTTGGGGCCTCAGCCGTACCTGTGGGGCGCAAAGTGCCGTTTGCCCACTTGCGGAACCTGCTAATACCCCTTGTACGCATGCTGTGGCTCAGGTTTAATGCGGCCATGAATTCAATGCCTGTTTTTATTGGTTTGCGTTATATACGTGCACGGCGACGCAACCAATTCATTTCTTTTTTAAGTGGATTTTCCCTGCTTGGCATGATGCTGGGCGTGGGGGCGCTCATTATTGTGCTTTCGGTCATGAATGGCTTTGATCGCGAGCTCAAAGGGCGCTTGCTATCCGCGATCCCCCACGGCAGTGTTTATGCAGATGATGGCCTGGCGGATTGGCGGGCGTTGTCACAGACACTGCAAACACAACCGGATTTGCTGGCGCATGCACCCTATGTAGAGGGCTTTGCCATGCTGGGGTTTGGCCGGGCATTGCAAGCCGTTGCGTTTTCTGGAATAGATCCGGCACTTGAGGCCAGGGTTTCCGAAATTGGTGAGCATATGGTCATGGGGGACCTGGCCGAGCTGCGGCCAGGCGAATTTGGCCTGGTGTTGGGCCGCATACTCGCCCGTCAACTCAGCGTGGTACCGGGCGATAAACTGATGTTAACGCTCCCGCAATTGAATATAACCCCGGCGGGCATTTTTCCCCGCGTTAAACGCTTCACCGTGGTAGGTGTGTTTGAAGTAGGTGCACAGGTAGACCAGTCCTTGGTACTCATGCATCTGTCGGATGCGCAGCGACTGCTGCGGCGCGGTGATCAGGTGGATGGCGTGCACGTCAAGGTGGCCGATATGTTCGCCGCCAGCCAGATTATGTCGAAACTGGCGCACGCTTTACCTGCCGGGCTCTCGGTAAAGGACTGGAGCCAGTCGCAGGGCAGTTTGTTTCAAGCCATTAAAATGGAGAAGACCGTCATAACGGTGTTGCTGCTAATTATTGTGTTAGTGGCGGCCTTTAATATTGTCACCAGTCTGGTATTAATGGTGGCCGACAAGCGCGCCGATATTGCAGTCTTGCGCACCCTCGGAATTACCGCGCGCCAAGTCATGGCGATATTTATGGTCCAGGGCTGCGCAGTGGGCAGCTTGGGAATTTTATTGGGCGCCGTCCTGGGTTCAGTGATCGGGGTTTATGTGGGGCCTATTGTGCAATCTTTGGAATCACTCACGGGCGTGCATATGTTCGATCCCTCTGTCTACTATATCAGCCATTTGCCGTCCCACTGGTTGTGGGCCGATGTGGTGCTGGTGTCTTCGGTTGGCTTGTTATTGAGTTTGCTTGCCAGCGTTTATCCGGCCTACCGCGCCTCTAAAATTGAACCTGCTGAGACCCTCCGTTATGAATGATCGGGCTATTGTTTTAGCTTGCACAGGCCTTAAGAAAACCTATCAGCAAGGGCCCTTGTCTGTTGATGTACTGAAGAGCATTGATTTTTCAGTGGCGTCCGGTGAGCGCGTCGCCATAGTGGGCGCTTCGGGTTCTGGTAAGTCGACGCTATTGAATTTACTTGGCGGTCTGGATGTTCCTAGCGAAGGTGAAGTCGTGCTAGCTGGGCAATCGCTGTCGACACTATCCGATAACGCGCGCGGTTTTATGCGCAATCGCCATTTAGGCTTTGTGTATCAGTTCCACCACTTGCTGCCAGAATTTAGCGCACAGGAAAATGTGGAAATGCCAATGCGGATTGCTAAATTAGCTGCCGCTGAATTTAGCGTGCGCGCCACGGCCTTGCTCGAGCAGGTCGGACTAGGGCACCGATTGCACCACAAACCCGCTGAACTCTCCGGCGGCGAGCGCCAGCGGGTTGCCATTGCGCGCTCGCTGGCCATGCAGCCGGCCTGTGTGCTGATGGATGAGCCCACGGGGAATTTAGATAGCGAGAATGCTGAATCTGTGCAGCAGCTAATGTTGTCGCTTAGCCAAGAGCACGGAGTGGCCTTCGTTATTGTGACCCATGATCTGTCGCTGGCGGATCGCATGGACAAAGTCTATCGCCTGGACAAAGGGCAGCTGCAAGAGCGTCTCCATGGCTAGTTTACCGCTCTGGATTGGCCTCAGATATACCGGTAGCAAGCGCCGCAATCAACTGGTGAGCTTTATTTCATTGGTGTCGATGACAGGCTTGGTGATGGGCGTTGCGCTGCTCATTATCGTTTTGTCGGTAATGAATGGTTTTGATCGCGAATTGCGCGAGCGCATATTGGGCGTAATGCCACAGGCCACGGTGTACCACCGCGAAGGCGTTACCCAGT
Organism: Simiduia sp.; assembly: GCF_058345725.1. NCBI lineage: Bacteria > Pseudomonadati > Pseudomonadota > Gammaproteobacteria > Cellvibrionales > Cellvibrionaceae > Simiduia > Simiduia sp. Next base: position 62,268 of record NZ_JBTUOC010000071.1, read on the forward strand.
GGTCGGACTATGTAGAAGAATTTGAGCAACACCCCCAAGTACTCGCCGCTGCGCCGTTTATTCAGTTACAAGGGCTTGCCAGCCTGGGCGATAAGGTCGCGCCATTGAGTGTGTACGGTATCGTGCCTGCTTTGGAAATTAAAGTGTCACGCCTGCACGAATTTACCGGCGCTCAGCCTCTGGACGATTTGCCGGTTGGCGGTCTGCTGCTGGGAGCTGGCGTGGTTCAAGCGCTGGGCGCTGATATTGGCGATCCTATCACGCTCATTATCCCCAACCGCGACAATGCCACTAGCTTGCCAAAAATGGGTGCGTTTACGCTCATCGGTATCGTTCGCACCGGCACTGAAATTGACAATGGGTTGGGTATCACCGCGCTGGAAAATGCCGAGCCTCTGTCTGAACTGGCACCTTCGGCAGTGACCGGAGTACGGTTAAAATTGTCGGATTTGTTTGCGTCGCGTCAAGTTATTCGTGACTTGATGGCAACGCTCAGCTACGGGTTTTACGGTTCCGATTGGACGCGTAGCCACGGGAACCTTTTTCAAGCCGTGCAAATGTCGCGTCAGCTTGTGGGCTTGTTACTGTTTTTAATCATTGCAATTGCAGCCTTCAACGTGGTGTCCACGCTGGTGATGGTGGTGGTCGATAAGCAAAGTCAGATCGCCATTTTACGTAGCCTGGGCGCCAGCCGTTGGCACATTATGGGAATCTTTATGGTCCAAGGGGCCATGATTGGTGTGATTGGTACCGGAGTGGGCCTGGCGGCGGGTACGCTGGGCGCGCATTTTGTGACGGCCTGGGTGGCCGCGCTGGAATCGGCCCTGAATATTCAATTTCTAGCCTCGGACGTGTATCCGATCAGTTACTTACCCAGTGATTTTCGTTGGGAAGATTGTGTCACTGTGGGAGCAGTATCTTTACTGATGAGCTTGCTGGCGACTCTGTACCCGGCGTGGCGCGCGAGTCGCGTGGCACCGGCCGAAGCGTTACAGCTCGACCATTAACGCTGCTTGCGGGCCAGGCGCTCGGCAATGCGCCGCTGCCAGTTGCGGCTGACATTCCAGCGCCACAACTGATTGATCAATAAAAACGACAGGCAGGAGAAGAACAGTGCACACACCAATGTGCCCGCCAACAGGGGCGGCAACAGGTAGCCAATTTCTGCCAATATCCAGTCCAAGCTCAGTTCAAAATGAAACGGCCGACTCGGTGCGTTCAGCAGCGTCAAACCCAGCTGGTAGCAAGCGTAAAACATGGCGGGCATGGTCACTGGGTTACTGATCCAAACCAAGGCCACGCTGATAGGCAAATTAGCCCGCAGCCAAAGTGCGCCGAGTGCCGCCACGACCATCTGGCCGGGTATGGGTAAAAAGCAAACAAAAATACCGACTAAAAAAGCCCGCGATACGGAAAGCCGGTTCAAGTGAAATAAATTTGGATCGTGCAGGAGGCTACCAAGGAATTGCAATGATGCGTGGTCTCTGATCTTGGCTGGATCGGGCATCCAGCGTTTCAGGAACTTCTTAGCCATCGTTGTTCGCCTAAATCCTTGATGGCGCGCATTATGCCGAAAATAGCGTGGCTGGGCCAGTGGTTAACGGGCCCAGCGGCGGCGGGATTGCGCAGTCGGTGCGGTCAGTGGGGTAGGGGATTAACGTTGCTGGCGCCTTTAGCCACGGCCGAATCCGGCTGGCTATCGGGGGCTTCGCGGGGTTTTGACGCATCGACAGCGGGCTTCTGGGCTTTCGGTGCTTTGCGCTCTTCCAGCTTGTTGGCCAGCTGCAACTGCTCGCGTACGGTAACGGTTTCTTTGTGGTCTGCAAGCAGCTCGGCAATTTGCTTGTTGCGCGACGCAATCTCCGCTTGCAGGTCCTTAATTTCACGCTCTAATTGCGCATTTTTGTTGAGTAGGCGCTCTTCTTTGTCGGTCGCGTCGGCAATGATGTCGTCAATGCTGATTTGCGTGGACTCCAGCGTTTGCTTGACCACCGATACCACCACATCGGTATTGTCGCTAGGTAATTTGCGCATCAGCCCGATCGCGTCCTCTATGCCATAGCTGGGCGCGCGTCGGGCGGGCTTGGGTGTGGCGGCCAAGGGCAGAATATCTTCGTCCGGTTCGAAATACTCTTCGTTCAGATCCTGGCTGGTGGGTAATCCAGGGCTTTCTAACAGATCGTTGTCGTTATCCTCTTGCTGATTCCTAGAGAAAAGGCCCATGTGGCGCTCCTATTGGTTGGTTTTTAAACATCTATGATATTAGTTGAAGTACCTCCGCTGATTTCGACCCTTTGGCAATTAGGGTCTGAAGTTATATAGCATTTAGGAATATAAAGAGGGCTGTAAATACAGTTTCTCTCTAGGGTGGCGTCTAGCGAGTAGTAAAGGCGCCGTTGAGACGCCGGTTCGATAGGGGTTATTTAGCGCAAAAAACAGACAAAACAAACACTTAGCAGCGTGTTGCCAGGTGAAAGTCGATGCGCTTGCTTGAGTAGGTGGGGGGCACCGTGTATCTTATGCCCCCCAAAACAAGGGTGTACCTGCTGACGATTAGTGGATTGATGTCTGGTGGCAACATCTGGAACAACGCGAGACGAGAACTGTAGGAGCGAGCACATATGCGCGTAATTCTTCTAGGTGCCCCAGGCGCCGGCAAAGGCACACAAGCCAAATTTATCATGGATAAATTTGGTATCCCCCAGATTTCCACCGGCGACATGCTGCGCGCAGCAGTAAAAGCGGAGTCACCACTGGGGTTAAAAGTTAAAGACATTATGTCGTCGGGCGGTCTGGTGTCAGACGACATTATTATCGCTCTGGTCAAAGATCGTATTGCCCAGGCAGATTGTGCATCGGGTTTTTTGTTTGACGGCTTTCCCCGCACTATTCCACAGGCCGAAGCCATGGTGGCGGCCGGCGTTGAAATCGATCATGTTCTCGAAATTGACGTAGCCGATGAAGTGATTGTGGAGCGCCTCAGTGGTCGCCGTGTACACGAGGCCTCGGGACGCGTGTACCACACGGTGTATAACCCGCCGAAAGTGGCCGGCAAAGACGACGAAACCGGCGATGATCTGGTGCAGCGCGCAGACGATCAGGAAGATACGGTGCGCAAACGCCTGGCGCTGTATCACGAACAAACTGAGCCTTTGGTAGGTTTTTATGCGGCACGTCAGGCTCACACGCCTGTGAAATGCAGTAAAATTGCCGGTGTGGGCACCGTCGATGAAATCCGCCAGCGGGTTTTTGACGTACTCTCCTAAGCGTGCGTGCGGTCAGCCTACCCGAGGAAACCCGCCCAGGCGGGTTTTTTTTTGCCCGAGCCTTAAAAGGGCGCAGATATCTGGCCTAAAGGAATTGTATGAGCGTTGATGCTGTCATTCTAATAAATCTGGGGACGCCGGAAAGCCCAACGCCCGCAGGTGTTCGAAAATTCTTGCGCGAGTTTCTGTCGGATCGGCGGGTAGTGGAAATACCTCGGTTGATTTGGTGGCCGATACTCTATGGTTTCATTTTGCCATTTCGGCCCAAAAGGGTGTCCAAAGCCTACCAATCCATTTGGACGGATGAGGGCTCTCCGCTGAAAGTACTGACCGAAAGCCTAGCGGATAAGTTAAAGACCAAACTTGAAGAGGTGCAAGGCGAACAGGCGCCCAAAGTATACTGCGCCTATACCTATGGCAGCCCGACAATCGCGAAACAAATTGCGCAATTACAGAGCCAGGGCGTCGACAGAATTTTATTGCTGCCTCTGTATCCTCAGTATTCTGCTACTACCACGGCCTCCGTATACGATCAATACGCCCGTATCATTGCCGCCAGCCGGGATATTCCCGATGTCCGTATTCAAAAATCGTATTGCCAGCGGCCAGATTACATTGCCGGCTTGGTTAAATCCGTTAAGGCGCACTGGCAAACAACACCGCCTGCCGAAAAACTGCTGTTTTCGTTTCATGGTATTCCCCAGCGCAACGTGGATCTTGGCGATCCCTATCAAAAGCACTGCCTACAAACGGCTAGCGATGTCGCCAAAGCATTAAACTTGGCGCCTGAGCGCTGGGCGGTGAGTTTTCAGTCGCGCTTGGGGAAAGCGCAATGGCTAAAACCCTACACGGATATATTGTTGGCCGAGTGGGCATCGAAGGGGGTCACTAGCGTGGATGTGATCTGTCCGGCGTTCGCCATTGACTGTTTAGAAACATTGGAAGAAATCGACGAAGAGAATCGCGAGTTGTTCATGGCCAGCGGTGGCACCGATTACCGCTACATACCCTGTTTGAACGATTCGGCTGAACAGGTTTTTTTAATGAGTAACATCGTTTTGGAACACTTCGCCTGAATTTTTTGCAACTGGGCACCCTAAATCGCACGCATTAACGTCGATATTTCCGATTTTCAATTCAAAACGCCCATTTTTGATTAAAAAATGGGCTAAAAACTCGCAAAACTCTATTTTCTTTCTTAATATCAAAAGCGATGCCAATGCTTTTGCATATTTGCGCTGGTGTCATGCAGCGATGTTGTGCTGAAAACGTGTAATAACAATGTTTTTGTTCGATTCATGTCCGAGGAGATGACACATGGCACGAGTAGCAAAAAAAGCCACTAAACGCGGTGCCAAAAAAACCACCGCAAAGGCAAAATCCATTCGCACGCCAGCACCGGTTTCACCGGCACTGGCCAAGTCCCAAGCGGCGGTCGATAAACTCACCAAAGAAATCGCCGCTCAAAGTAAGCAGGCTGCTGCTGCCCGTAAAAAGGCCGCTGCTGCCAAGAAGAAATCAGGAAAATCCGGCAAAGCTATGGATAAGCGGGCTGCCGTTAGTGCAAGCAATGCGGCAGCCAAGATTGCCAAAGCGTTGCAAGCGGCCCGGGCCAAGCTGGCTGATGCTAAATCGAAGCTGTCTCAACTGAAGGCGGAAGCTAAGGCCCAGGCGCGGGTTGAGGCTGCTATGGCAAAGGTTGAAATGTTAAAAACCTCGCTTGCAGCCAAGGCAGAGGCCGATTTGGCTAAAGCGATGGCTGCCTTTGAAAGCAAATGGATGAAAAAGCGGGCTGCGGCCGATGCGAAGAAAGTGAAGTCCACTGCTAAGAAAGTAAAGGCAAAACTTGCAGCGGTAGAAAAGAAAGAGAAGGCGAAGGCCGCGGCGGCTGCGAAAAAGGCCGCAGCTAAGGCTAAAGCTGCGGCTAAAAAAGCGGCCGCTAAGGCCAAAGCCGCGGCTAAAAAGGCAGCCGCGAAAGAAAAAATAGCGGAGCGCAAGGCCGCCGCTAAGGCCAAAGCCGCCGCAAAGCGGGCCGCGGCCAAAGCCAAGCCACGAAAAGCGAAGCCAAAGGCGAAAGCCAAAGCCGCTAAACCCCGCAAGGCACCTGCTAAAAAGAAGGCGGCTAGCCGAGGTAGAAAGAAAAAGGCGAAGTAGACGCTAGGTGCACGTAAAAATCCCCCGCAAGGGGGATTTTTTTTGGGTGTCACAGAGGCGAAATTCTGGGAAAATGCGTGCCTTTCACAGAAACCGAAGCCCTATGAGTCGAATTTTAGCCGTCGATACCAGTTCAAATGCCTGTTCCGTGGCCCTGTCTTGGGGTAATCAGCTGTGCGCGCGCTATGCACTGACCCCAAGGGGGCATATGCAGCGCTTGTTGCCCATGATTGACGAGGTATTGTCCGAGGCCGGTTGCACAGTCCCGCAATTAGCGGCCATCGCCTTTGGCCGTGGTCCCGGCTCATTCACGGGTTTGCGGGTGGTGACGGGCGTTGTACAGGGGCTGGCCTACGGCGCAGACCTGCCGGTGATCCCCGTATCGTCGCTGGCATGCCTGGCCCAGGGGTACGCTCGGCGCCATCCCAATTTCAATGGCAGCTTGGGGGTAGCCGTCGACGCCCGTATGGACGAGGCCTATATTGCCCGTTTTCAAGTCGACAGTGGCCGTGTAAATGCCATGTCAGAGGAGAGTCTGGTCCCCATTGCTAACGTAGCTGCAGCACTGACAGGCGTGGATGCAGCTTGTGGTAGTGCCTGGCAGTTAGAGCTTTTACTACCGCATGCGCCGACAAATTGTTTGGCCGAGCTAGAGCCGGATGCCCAAGATATTCTGACCCTGGCACAGGCTGACGGCGCAACTCGGCTAACCGCCGCACAGGCGCAACCGGTTTACTTGCGCGACAGTGTCAGCTGGCAAAAGCGCACGCGTATCCGCACTGACAATTTGGAGTAACCATGGACTGGCTGCAGGTATTGGTCCTGGCAATTATTCAGGGGCTGACAGAATTTCTTCCCATTTCCAGTTCGGCACATCTTATTTTGCCAAACCAATTGCTCGGCTGGACTGACCAAGGCTTGGCCTTTGATGTGGCAGTGCATTTTGGCAGTCTGCTGGCAGTGATAATGTATTTTCGGCAAGATCTGTTAGCACTGGCGGGGGATTGGTTTAAAGCGTTTGCAGGTCAGCGTTCGCACAACAGTGACTTAGTGTGGATGATTGGCATAGCAACTCTACCGGCGGGTATTGTTGGCGTGCTGGGCAAAGATTTCATTGAAACCCAGTTGCGTTCGGGGTGGGTCATTGGCTGGTCAACAGTGGCTTTTGGCCTGTTGTTGGGTTATGCCGACCGGCGTGGCGGCGGTGCGCAGACAATGGCAGCCATGACCTTTAAGTTGGCGCTAGTTATTGGATTTGCGCAGGCGCTCGCATTGATTCCCGGCACATCCCGCTCGGGGATTACTATGACAGCTGCGCTGTTACTGGGCTTTACGCGTATAGATGCCGCCCGTTTTTCATTTTTGCTGTCAATTCCTATCATAGCTGCCAGTGCGGCGTTTCTGACCTATAAGCTCGCGGGGCAGGCGGCCGTTGATTGGGGCGTGTTGGGGCTGGGATTTGTATTGTCCTGTCTCAGTGCCTATGCTTGCATTCATTTTTTCATGCAGCTGATAAATCGTATTGGCATGATGCCTTTTGTCATTTACCGCCTGATATTGGGCGCGTTTCTATTGGTGGAGTTCTGGCATTAAACACATCGTTTAATGTTCTTTTACTCACTGTGTCTGAATGTGTGTGGAGGCAAGTGTGAACGTAGCTTTTATTGGACTTGGCGTGATGGGATTCCCCATGGCGGGGCACCTGCAGCGAGCCGGTTTTAACACCTGTGTATTCAATCGAACGCGGACTAAGGCCGAGCAGTGGGTTGCACAACACGGTGGCCGTTGCGCGGAAACGCCTGCACTGGCTGCGACCGATGCGGATATTGTGTTTATATGCGTAGGTAACGACGACGATCTGCGCGCCGTTGTCACTGGTTCCGACGGCGTACTCGCCGGTATTAAGGCTGGCGCCATCATCGTAGATAACACCACAGCCTCTGCCACCGTCGCGCGCGAGCTCTATGCCCAGGCCCGCTCGCAGCAGGTTAGCTTTTTGGATGCGCCAGTGTCGGGTGGCCAAGCTGGTGCTGAAAATGGCCAGTTAACCGTGATGGTCGGTGGCGATGAAGCGGCTTATGAAACAGCCAGGCCCGCCATCGAGAGTTTTGCCCGTTCTGTGAAGCGCCTAGGTGAGTCTGGCAGTGGTCAATTGTGTAAGATGGTCAATCAGATTTGCATTGCCGGGTTGGTCCAGGGATTGGCAGAGGGGTTGCATTTCGCGAACGCGGCAGGGCTTGATGCCGAGGCAGTGATCGAGGTGATCTCTAAGGGTGCAGCCCAGTCCTGGCAGATGGAAAATCGGCATAAAACGATGCTCTCCGGCGACTATGAACACGGATTTGCCGTGGACTGGATGCGTAAAGACCTGGATATCGTGCTGAATCAAGCGAAAGCGATTGGCGCCCGCTTGCCGGTCACCGCGTTAGTCGACCAATTTTATGCAGACGTTCAAGCCATGGGGGGCAATCGTTGGGATACCTCCAGCTTGCTGGTGCGCCTTGAGGGCAAGCCAGCGTCAGACGTTTAATTTACTCACTGCACTGCGAGGGTGGCACCATGGCTAAAGTACTCGGTTTGGGGGGCGTGTTTTTCAAAGCATCGGATCCGGCAGCGCTAAATGCCTGGTACAACGCCCACCTTGGCATGAACATGAGTGAATATGGCGCGCAGCTGCCGGTCAAGGCGTTGCCCGACGGTGCCTATTCAGTGATCACCGCCTTCAAGGAGGACACGGGGTATTTTGCCCCAAGCAGCGGGCGCTTCATGATCAATCTGGTGGTGGACGATGTGGCAGCCTGCTTAGCACAGGTGGCCAATGGCGGCGCAGAGGTGCTGCCGGATATAGAGCGAAGCGAATACGGTGTATTCGGCTGGTTTATCGACCCGGCCGGTAACAAAATAGAACTGTGGCAAGCGCCCACAGATGATCAACAGTCAGATTCCGAGGTTTAATCGACTATGGCGAATTCAGCCAATGCCACAATCATTGCGCAGCTCAGCGATTTTTTACAGGCATCGCCCACGCCTTTTCACGCTGTGGCAGAAATGGCCAAACGGTTGCAGTCGGCGGGTTTTGTCGAGCTGAAAGAGGGCGACGAGTGGCAGTTCTCGGTGGGTGGAAAATATTATGTAACCCGCAATGACTCCTCGTTGCTGGCCTATGTGCACGGTCAAGATACCGTGGCGCAGGGCATCCACATGGTAGGTGCACACACCGATAGCCCCTGCCTAAAGGTCAAGCCTCAGCCAGAAGTGAATTCACAGGGCTATTTTCAACTCGGTGTCGAAGTGTATGGCGGCGTGTTGCTGGCCCCCTGGTTTGACAGAGATCTTTCGTTGGCCGGTCGAGTTAATTACCTCGATGGTAAAGGCGCGCGTTGTTCCGCATTGATAGACTTTAAACGCGCCATTGCCACCATTCCCAGCTTGGCTATCCACTTGGATCGCGAGGTTAATAAAAGCCGTTCCATCAACCCGCAAACCGATATACCACCAGTACTTGCACAGCTGGCCAACAGTGACGAAAAACCGGATTTTCGCCAGCTGCTCAAGGAGCAGTTGCATGCCGACGGTGTAGACGATGTCGCGCAAGTACTGGATTACGAGCTGAGCTTCTACGATACCCAGCCCGCCGCCAGTATTGGACTCAATGGGGAGTTTTTTGCCGGTGCACGCTTGGATAATTTGCTTAGCTGTTTTGTGGGGCTGGAGGCGTTGCTGTCAGCTCGCTCGGGCCACAGCCAGCTGTTGATCTGCAACGACCACGAAGAGGTGGGTAGTATGTCTGCCTGTGGCGCCCAGGGCCCGATGCTACGTCAGTTTCTGGAGCGTCTGCTACCTGATGTCGAGGCGAGAAACCGGGCGATTGATCGCTCGGTAATGATCTCGGCAGACAATGCCCACGGCATTCACCCGAACTACCCAGATAAGCATGAGCAAAATCATGGGCCGCTGTTGAACCGCGGACCGGTGATTAAGATAAATGCGAACCAGCGCTACGCCACCAACAGTGAAACCAGTGCATACTTTCGGCATCTGTGCCAACAGCAACAGGTGCCTGTGCAAGCCTTTGTGGTACGTACAGACATGGCTTGCGGCAGCACCATCGGGCCCATCACCGCAGCAGAAATCGGTTTAAAAACCCTGGACGTGGGTATGCCTACTTGGGGAATGCATTCCATCAGAGAAACGGCAGGCACCACGGATATGGTTGATCTGATTAAAGTACTGCGCGCCCATTATTCGGCCCGCTAACGACCAGGAGTAACCATGGCATTTGATTTACAGGCACTGGCGCAGTTTGAGCCGTTCAGTGCGCTTAGCGAAGAATATTTACAGCGTCTAATGGACCATCTTGAGCTGTTTGAGCTGGAGCGGGGGACGCTGGTTTTCAAGCGCGGTAAGCCGCTGGCGGAAAATTATTACCTGGTGTCTGGCAGTGTTGACCTGATCGCCGCTGACTTTGAATCTGAAGTCATTAGTGCCGAGAGCGAGCGCGCCAAACAACCGCTGAATCTGCAGTCGCCATCGCCGGTGTCCGGGGTGGCGAAAGAATCCGTGGTGGTCTTTCGGATTGACAAAGAGTTTGTGGATTTGGTTTTGGCTTACACCGAGTCCAGCGCCGAGCAGGCCGAACACCCTGGTGAGGAGCATCAGGATTGGATGTCTTGTTTGCTCGAGTCGCCATTGTTCAACAAGGTGCCGCCCGCCAATTTGCAGGAATTGTTTGCCAAGTTTGAATGGGTTGAGTTCAGCGCTGGCGACGTTCTGATTCAAGAGGGCGACCAGGGCGATTATTTTTACGTTCTTGAAAAAGGTCGAGTGGCCGTAGAGTCGCGCAGCCAACAATTAGATGTGGTATTAAAACCCGGTCATTATTTTGGCGAAGAAGCGTTGGTCGGCGATGCCGTGCGCAATGCGTCGGTGATAGCCCAAAGCAACGGCGGCGTCATGCGCCTGACCAAAGAAGATTTTCGCGTACTGCTGCAAGAACCAATTTTACAGTATGTCGACAGCCAGGCTTGGACGTCGTTGGAAAAGCAGGGCAACTTTAAATTGGTCGACGTGCGGTTGCCCATGGAATACAAGTGTGGCCATGTGGCCGGCGCTGTAAACATGCCACTGGGCGGTTTGCGCGTACGCCTAGAGCGCCTGGAAAGCGGCGTAAATTACCTGATAACCGGTGATGGTGGCCGCCGCGCCGAGGTGGCGGCCTATCTATTCAATCAGGCAGGTCTCGATTGTTCCATCCTCTCTTGCGCCAATGAACTTTATTAGTGGCGGCAGTTGCCTGTAACTCGTGCGCTGCCTGCTGCTATCTGCGTACCATGCCCAGAGTCACGCCTATTGGTGTGACGGGCTTATCACGGCCTTTCCGGATTGGCACTGGCAGTTGGTCAGTTTACCGGCGCGCTACTTCAATTGGCGCATTCGCGGCAATGCCTTGTATTTGGCGCACCAGTACACCGCACTTTTTAACGAGCCCTGGGATTTAATAATCGCCACGTCCATGACGGATTTGGCTGGCTTGCGCAGCTTTTGCCCGGCTTTGACCCGGGTGCCGACGCTTCTGTATTTTCACGAAAATCAGTTTATTTACCCGGCAAATGGCGTGCAGGCACAGCGGCTCGAGCCGCAAATGATGACCTTGTTCAGCGCCCAATCTGCAGATCTGCTGGCCTTCAATTCAGACTACAATCGCCAGACATTTTTGCAGGGCGTCGCAGCGCTAATGGCAAAGTTGCCCGATGCAGTACCGCCGCATTTGGTTGCGACATTGGCAGAAAAATCCGCCGTTTTACCGGTGCCATTGTTGGATTCTGCCTTTCGACCTCCTGGCCCAAAACCTAGTCGCCCGACGATAATTTGGAACCACCGCTGGGAGCACGACAAGGCGCCCGAGCGATTGGTCAATGGCCTCGAGGCTCTGGGCGAGCGTTTGCCCGACCTTCAGGTGCATGTTGTCGGGCAGCAATTTCGACAGGTACCGCCGGTTTTTGCCAAGCTGCAAGCGCTGTTGCTTTCGCGGGGTAGCTTGGGCGCATGGGGTTATCAGCGGACTCGCAGCGATTACGAGGCACTGTTAGCCGCTAGCCACTGTGTTGTCTCCACGGCGCTGCACGATTTTCAAGGGCTGTCAGTGCTGGAGGCGGTTGCCGCCGGCGCGCAGGCGGTGCTGCCCAGGCGCCTGGCCTACCCTGAGTGGTTTAGCTCTCAAGACTCAGGCGTGCACTTTTACGCCTCGGATTTGGAGCAACCTGCGCTGGAAGCCGAGCAATTGGCCGAGGCCTTGGTTCGAGCATGCAGTGCAGAGCCCTCGCAACCGGCCAACGTACAACAGCTCTCCTGGGCGTCGCTGGGGCCGACTTACCGGCATACACTCGAGACGCTGGCGGGTTAGCAGGTGTGCATCTGCAATGCATTTACGGGTATCATAGCCGCCTTTAAGCATTAGCCAGAGTTGACACTATGACCAAGCAGCGGGTATTGACCGGCATTACTACCACCGGTACTCCTCATCTCGGTAATTATGTGGGCGCCATCCGCCCGGCCATCGAAGCCAGCCACGACACGAACAATCTGTCATTTTATTTTTTAGCCGACTACCACGCGCTGATTAAATGTCAGGCGCCGGAACTTGTGCACCAGTCCACTCGCGAAATAGCGGCCACTTGGCTGGCATTGGGGCTAAATACCGATAATGTGGTGTTTTACCGCCAGTCGGATGTGCCCGAAATTCCGGAGCTATGTTGGATTCTCACCTGCAGTGCTGCCAAGGGTTTGATGAACCGTGCGCACGCGTACAAAGCAGCGGTGGCCGCCAATGAAGAGGCGGGAGAAGACACCGATTTTGGCATCACCATGGGACTGTACAGTTACCCGGTGCTAATGGCCGCCGATATTCTGATGTTTAATGCACACAAGGTGCCAGTCGGTCGCGACCAAATTCAACACGTTGAAATGGCGCGCGATATCGCAGCGCGTTTCAATCACCACTACGGCACTCACTTTACCCTGCCAGAGGCGGTGGTTGACGACAATGTGGCCGTGCTGCAGGGCTTGGATGGCCGTAAGATGAGTAAAAGCTATGGCAATACCATCCCGCTATTTCTGGATGAAAAGCCGCTTAAAAAGCATATCAATAAAATTAAAACTAACTTGCTGGAGCCGGGTGATCCAAAGGACCCGGACGACGCAACGGTGTTTCAAATTTGGCAAGCCTTTGCCACGCCCGAGCAAACGCAATATATGCGCGATGAATTTGCCGCCGGGATCGCCTGGGGCGAAGCGAAAAAACAATTGCACGAATTAATTAACGGCCAGCTGGCAGAGGCGCGCGAGCGCTATAAAGAGCTGCTGGCAGATCCCGCCCACGTGGAAGCCGAATTGGAGAAGGGCGCCGAAAAAGCGCGTGCCTTCAGCGCGCCCTTACTGAAAGATGTGCGTGCAGCGGTGGGCATCAAGCCCATTCGTTAATTGCCGGCAGGTGCTCACACAGGTTGCTAGGTGCACCTGTGTGAACGTCTTAAACCTGAGCCAGCACTTTGCAGAGTGCACCCGTTAGCTGGGTTAATTCCGCGGGCGTGATGATCAGCGGAGGCATTACGTACACCAATTTTCCAAAGGGTCTAACCCAAACGCCCTCCTCAATAAACCGGCGCTGAATACTAGCCATGTCCACGGGCGCGTGCATTTCAACCACGCCTATTGTGCCCAATACCCGCACCTCGGCAACGCCGGCATAGTCGGCGCAGGGGTTTAGTCCTTGCGTCAGTGCCGCGCTAATGCTTGCCACTTTTTCTTGCCAAGGTTGACTACACAGGAGGTCGATGCTGGCATTAGCTACGGCGCACGCCAATGGATTGCCCATAAAGGTGGGTCCGTGCATAAAGACACCCGCCTCGCCGTCGCAAATGCCCTGTGCCACTTTGTCGTTGCACAGTGTCGCGGCCAAGGTCATGTAGCCGCCTGTGAGTCCTTTACCCAAACACATAATATCGGGGCTAATATGCGCGTGCTCGCAGGCAAACATTTTGCCTGTGCGTCCAAAGCCGGTGGCAATTTCGTCGGCAATCAGTAGCACCTGGTGCGTGTCACAGAGCTCTCGCACGGCGCGCAAATAGTCGGCTGAATAAAAACGCATGCCGCCGGCGCCCTGTACGATGGGCTCCAAAATTACGGCGGCCAAGCTATGGGCATGGTCCTCAAACAGCTGGCGCAATGGTGCTAGATCGCTGTCTTGGCAGGGGCTGCCAAAGGGGCAGCTGGGCGAGGGTGCAAACAGGTGTTGAGGCATCACATCGGCAAACAGGTGGTGCATGCCGGTAACAGGGTCGCACACCGCCATGGCGCCAAAGGTGTCGCCGTGATAACCATTGCACAACGCCAACATGCGCGTTTTCTGAGGCTGTTGTTGCGAGCGCCAATACTGCAACGCCATTTTCAGCGCCACTTCTACTGAGACAGAGCCCGAATCGGCGAGAAATACCTTATTGAGGCCAGGCGGGGTTAGCGCCACTAACTTTTGCGCCAGCGTTACTGCCGGAGCGTGCGTCAGACCGCCAAACATCACGTGAGAAACCTGATCCACCTGTTGTTTGATAGCGGCATTTAAGGTGGGATGATTGTAGCCATGTAACATACACCACCAACTGGACATCCCATCTATGAGCCGGCGCCCATCGGCCAACTCTATGTAAACGCCTTCGGCGCGGGCCACTGGGTACACCGGCGGCGGATTTTTAAAGGACGAGTAGGGGTGCCACAAGAGTTCGCGATCGAGGTCGATGAGGCTGCTGTTATCCATACGGGAAATCTTATGTTGATCAAAAATAACCTAGTGTACGGGCGCAGGGGCGCCGCTGTCAGCCGTTGGTGCCAATTAATGGGGTGCTGGGCGCTGTTGTGTTGTGTGCTGCCGGGCGTCGCTGTACAGGCGGCAGTGTTACCGGATGACGGCGCCTATAGGGCGTTTTTAACGCACTACCGCCAAACGTCGCCGCTGGGTGCGGTGATTGACTACCGAGCCGTGACGTCTGCACATCGGCGACAATTGGCTGGCTATGTGCGCGCTCTGGAAGCAGTGAATCCCGAGGCGTTAAGCGAGCAGGCGCAGATTGCGTATTGGGTCAATTTATACAATAGTCGGATGATTTTACTGGTACTAGAAGAGGGCGTTCCCGTATCGGTCAAAGCCATTAAACCGAACCTGAGCGCCTGGCTCGCCGGTGGCCCCTGGAAACTTCCCGTGGTCACCGTGGCGGGGCAATCTTTGAGTTTCGACGATATCGAACACGGTATTTTGCGCCAGCGCTGGCAGGAGCCGCGCCTGCACTTCGTCCTCAATTGTGCCAGCATAGGGTGTCCGGACTTACCGCCCGAGCCGCTGGAGGCCAGCCGGCTTGAACAGCAGTTGGTGCAAGCGGCACTGGCATTTATTAACGCCCCGAAAGGCGTGCGCAAGACGCCCAATGGGTGGGTGCTTAGCCGGATCTTTGACTGGTTTGGCGACGATTTCGGCGCAGATCTGGCGGCGCGATTGAACTACATCAATCGCTACCGGCAGTCCCCAATTCCGCTTAATGCGGACATTCGCTACGACTATGACTGGGCGCTGAACGCACCTCAGGCGGCTCGGTAATTCTGTGCCAACAGGGTGTCCACATAGTGGCTGAGCAAGCCGTATTGGTCGGTGGTGAGCCCGGTGAATTCCACACTAATTTCAGTTTGGCGGTGGGGTCGGCGCATAAACCGGAAGCTGCGCACCTTGCCCTCACACTGGATGCGCAATTGACGGCTCAATTCAAATTGTATGTGGGGGATGCGGCTGCCGCGGCTGATTTCCTTCAGCTTGTCGCCGTTGACCGCCAGTCGCATGCCGCTGGCCGATAGATTGACCAGTGAGCCAAACCAGTGCGAGCGCCAGGGCGACTGAAGCTTGACGGGGACTAGTCGGTCTTCCAACAACAGGCGCGCATGGCGGCGGCGCTGGCGATAACTCAATTCTTCGGGCAGAGGTACCAGGTAGCAAGGGCTGCCGGCAATGGTCTGGCGCTCCAGCAACGGGGCCTCAAATTGCATGACTTTACCCATGTGTTGGTGGGATAAGTACAGTGATTGCCCCAGGGCCGGTTGTGGCGCCGTAGGAAAGAGTTCGTCCAGCACCAACAGTCGACGACTGAAGTTGATGTCTAAGATTAGCGACTGAAAAATTTGTCGGTGATTGTCCAGCTGGACGGTAATGAGTTGCCGGCGGCTTTGCAGATCGATCAGGGTGGCGTACTTCTGCATAAGGCCCGTCA